>CAYOFV010000015.1:0-25877 GCA_964403565.1 uncultured Piscirickettsiaceae bacterium
TTGTGCCCACATTTACGTGTGGTTTGGTTCTTTCGAATTTTTCTTTAGCCATTTTATTTATCCCCTACTTTTTATCTTATTGTTAACAAATTAAATTTTAAACTGGAGCTCACCAGCGGATTTGAACCGCCGACCTCTTCCTTACCAAGGAAGTGCTCTACCGACTGAGCTAGGTGAGCACTACCTCATATGGAGCGGGTGATGGGAATCGAACCCACCTCATTGGCTTGGAAGGCCAAGGTAATACCAATATACGACACCCGCAAATCCTAGTTCTTTTTTTGTTCTGGTGGAGGGGGAAGGATTCGAACCTTCGAAGGCAGTGCCGACAGATTTACAGTCTGTTCCCTTTGGCCGCTCGGGAACCCCTCCAAAAAACAATCCGACATTATCCCATAGCAATTAATTTTACACAAGGGTAAAAATTAACTTTTTTCTGACTTTTTTAGGTATTGGAATTTTTATGGCTAAAGTGTTGATATGCCAGATGATTTTGCCGCATCAAATACAGCCTTTGGTACCACATCAATTAACCTCGGGTCAAATGGCTTTGGGATAATATAATCCTTACCAAAACTCATACTTTCAACATGATATGCATCGAGTACAGATTGCGGTACTTCAAGCTTAGCTAAATCTTTAAGTGCATGCACTGCAGCTATCTTCATTTCCACATTAATTTTCTTAGCTTTAGCGTCTAGCGCGCCCCTAAAGATAAATGGAAACCCTAATACATTGTTTACCTGATTTGGATAATCACTTCTACCAGTTGCCATAATTAAATCATCACGCACAGCATTAGCATCTGCAGGTGAGATTTCAGGATCAGGGTTGGATAAGGCAAATACTATAGGATTATTGGCCATTGATCTAACCATATCTTGCGATACTAGATTGGCAGATGCAACACCCACAAACACATCACAATCTTGCATTGCATCTGACAAAGTTTGCTTGTCAGTATTGCTAGCATAATCGGCTTTTTCCTTGCTTAAACCTTTGCGATTATTAGTAATTACACCTTTGGAATCTACTAATAAGATATTATCTTTTTTAAATCCAAGCTCACACAATAAATCTAGTGTAGCAATACCTGCAGCCCCCGCTCCTAAACAAGTTAATTTAGCATCTTCTGCAGTTTTTCCTTGAATCTCAAGTGCATTTAAAAGCCCTGCTGCAATAATGATTGCAGTACCGTGTTGATCATCATGAAAAACTGGAATGTCCAACTCCTCAATTAGTCTTTGTTCAATTTCAAAACAACGTGGAGCAGAGATATCTTCAAGATTAATTCCGCCAAATGTTGGGGCAATATTCTTAACAGTATTTACAAACTCATCTACATCTTGAGTATCTACTTCAATATTAAATACATCAATATCTGCAAAACGCTTAAACAGCACACCCTTACCTTCCATAACTGGTTTAGCCGCAAGTGGACCAACATTACCCAACCCTAGTACTGCAGAGCCATCAGTAATAACTGCAACCAAATTACCTTTTGCAGTGTAGTCATAAACTAGAGCTTCATTCTTAGCAATCTCTCTAACAGGAGCGGCAACACCTGGAGTGTATGCAAGAGAAAGATCATGATGAGTATCTAATGCCTTATGTGAAGTAACGTGTATTTTTCCCGGGCGTTCACCTTTATGATAATCAAGGGCTAATTTGTGAAATTCTTCGCTCATTTTGGGTTAATATTGTTTATACGACAAGCGTGATATTATATAAGCATTAAGCGGGGGTTATCATGGTTAATAAAATCAGTATTGTTGGCGCTGGAAGAGTTGGTGAAAGCACTGCACAAATGTTGGCTATTCAAAAGCTATCTGAGAAAATTGTACTTATCGATCTTGATGATAAATATGCCAAAGGTGTGGCACTTGACATTCAAGAAACCTCAAGTGTTTACCATTTCGACTCTGAACTATCTGGTAGTAGTGATATTGCTAATATCAAAGATTCCAATATTGTTATTATTACCGCAGGAGTGCCAAGAAAACCTGGCATGGATAGAGCCGACGTATTGGCGATTAATCTTAAAATAATTGATGAAATTATGGATGGTGTTATTAAATACGCGCCCGATGCTTATGTAATTGTAGTTTCAAACCCAGTAGATGTACTTACCTACTATGCAAACAAAAAAACCAACTGGCCACGCAATAGGATTATGGGGCAAGCTGGAATTCTAGACTCAATGAGAATGTCTAGCTTTATCGCCATGGAAACAGACTATTCCATTAATGATATTCAAGCCATGGTACTTGGTGGACACGGTGACACAATGGTACCACTACCAAGATTCACCACAGTCAGTGGTATATCAATTGAATACCTGCTTGATAAAAAAACTATTGATAATTTAATTCAACGCACGCGTGACGGCGGCGCAGAAATTCTAAATCTTAAACAAAAATCCAGCGCATATGATGCACCAGGTGCGGCAGTTAGTATTATGGTCGAAGCCATTGTGCACAACAAACAACGCCTACTGCCTTGCATTAGCATGCTAGAAGGTGAATACAATCAAAACGATATTGCCATTGGTGTACCTATAGTATTAGGCAAAAATGGTATTGAGAAAATTATTGAACTCGACTTCAACTCAAAAGAACAAGAAGCGTTTAACACTTCAGCAAAAGCAATTAAAAACCTAATTACCGAAATAGAAAATCTATAACAACGGATTACGTGACCCAACTGCCTGCTCGATTGATGAAAAACCATCTTTTTTCAAAAGGTCTACCAATCCTCGATTAATTTCACCAACAACTTGCGGGCCTTCAAAAATCATGCCAGTAATCATTTCAATAAGGTTGGCGCCTGAGGTAATTTTCTCATACGCATCATCTGCATTAAATACCCCACCCACACCAACAATAGTTAACTCTCCGCGAGTTTTTTGATACACATGACGTACAACATTGGTTGAAATTCTTTGCACTGGCAGACCGCTAAGCGCACCTTTATCAAAAGTAAGCTCCGATTTAATGTATTCATCAGACTCACTTGGTTTAGTTAAATTGGTAAGTACAACACCATCAACTTTATGTTTCATACACTTGTCAATAATTACATCTATCTCACTCAAGTCAAGATCTGCAGCAAGTTTTACATATACTGGCTTAGTATCTTGTTTAACCTCGTCTAGAGCTTTAAGTAGCGAACCTAAATTTTTCTTATCTACAAATGGTTCGCCATCTTGAGTATTTGGGCAAGATATATTAATTGTGTAGTACGAGCCAATATCCTTAAACTCATTAACAGTTTTAAGATAATCATCAATTGAGGTTTGCAAATCAAAATCTGCTGAATTATTAGTTTTAGCAGCGCTTATGCCAATTGGAATATTAAATTTTTTGCCTTTTAAGCGTTTAGCTATAGCTTCAGCCCCTTGATTATTTAATCCGTACCACACCAGGATTGATTTAGATTTAACCAAGCGAAACAACCTCCTGCCAACACCAGGATTACCAGGACATACATCACCAGTAAAAGAACCCAGCTCAGCAAAGCCAAAACCCATAAGTGGGTACGCATCAGTTAATTCACCATCTTTATCAAAACCAGCGGAAAGTCCAATTGGGTTTTTATAACTAACGCCATCGACTATAGTGTTTAAAGATTTGTGTTGGTAGAAAAATAAAGATTTTAATAAAAATCTACCAACTGCGTGTTTTGACAATACAAGGCCAAACTTCTTGAGTTGATTGTGAGCATGTTCTGCTTCCCATAAAAAGATAAGCGGTCTAATAATTAGCCGATAAGTTAGATAATTAACCCAAGCTCTTATTGAATATATAAGTCTCACAACAACCCCCAATAATTATTGCACTATATGTGTACATAATAGCACTTCAATACATAAAAAACTAGCAATTGTTAAAATTTGACAAATTTTTATTCATTTTATGATTTTTGTTAAAAAATGTCGTAAAAACAAGGGTTTATCGATAAAAAACAGTCATTTTTATAGTGTTTTATGGGTATTTATTGCTGAATTTACACTCATTTAAAAAATTTCCGATTTTTTTGTAAAAATAAATACAAAAGTGGTTGCAAGTGGTACAAAGTGGTATAAAATGTATTTTATTGACTTGAGGAGTTAATAATTTTATTTACCATTAAATAAGGGGAAAACATGGACGCAGTTTTACAAACAATTATCTATTCATCAGCAGTAATCGTAGTGGCAATGGGGTTTGCTACAATTGTATAAACAAGTAACAATATGTTTAGAGGGGTACACAATTTAAGTGTTGATGCAAAGGGTAGATTAAAAATTCCTACGCGTCATCAAGCGCAGATCGATGAGAGCTGTGCTGGAAAGATGGTGCTTAGTATCCACCCCGATGACAATTGCTTATTGTTGTATCCTTTAAAAGATTGGATTGAGCTTGAGAAAAAAGTAAGCGCCCTTCCATCTTTAAATATTCACACCAAACGTCTTAAACGCAAATTAATTGGTCATGCTACTGATTGCGAACTAGACAAAGCTTCTCGCATTCTTATTCCTCAAGCATTGAGAGAATATGCCGATATTAGTAAAAAAATTGTTCTTAGTGGTCAAGGTAATAATTTCGAATTATGGAATGAAGATACCTGGAACAAGCAGCTTGATGACTTAGATGAGCTGAGCAAAGAACAAGAAATTCCAGTAGAGATAACCCAACTATCACTATGATCACCAATCATCACCAATCAGTGATGTATGCGGAATCAATCGATAGCTTAGATATAAAAAACAACGGCGCCTATATTGATGCAACCTTTGGTCGTGGCGGGCATGCTGGTGGCATATTAGCAAAACTTGGAGAAAATGGCAGACTTATTGCATTTGACCAAGATCCAAGTGCTATTGAATACGCTAAAGAAAAATTTAACGACAAGCGTTTAGAGCTTTATCACTCGCCATTTGTAAAAATGCATAAATATATTGAAAACCTCGATTTAATGGGTAAGGTTGATGGAATATTTATGGATCTTGGAGTTTCATCTCCGCAACTTGATAATGCAGAGCGTGGTTTTAGTTTTCAGCAAGATGGGCCTTTAGATATGCGCATGGACACGTCATCTGGATTAACAGCAAGTGACTGGTTAAAAACCGCAGATGAAAAAGAAATTGCCGATGTTTTATACAAATTTGGCGAAGAAAGAAAATCCAGACAAATTGCATCTAGTATTAAAAGATATCAGCAAGATAACGAACTAAACACAACCTCACAACTTGCCAATATTATTAGCAAAGTAATTGGTGGTAAAAGTAAAAAACACCCTGCCACTAGATCATTCCAAGCAATAAGAATATTTATCAACCAAGAGCTTAAACAACTATCCGACACTTTAGAGCAAACTATAGATATTCTTACACCGGGTGGAATACTATCAGTTATAAGCTTTCACTCAATTGAAGATCGAATTGTAAAACAATTTATTCAAAAATATTCAAAACCAAAGCAAATGCCAAAAGGCTTACCAATAATGAATAGTGAGGTTGAAAAAACCATACTTACCAATCTTGGAAAAACTAGTGCTACAAAAGCTGAATTAGAGGTTAATCCTCGATCAAGAAGTGCAATATTAAGAGTGGCTAAGAAGAATTAGATATGCAGTTAAGACTTAACAAATCAAAATTAAATCTTACCGCCGGAGTGTTGGTTGTAATCTTGAGTTTGTTTACAATTTATTGGCATCATCAAATGTTTTTGCTATTTAAGCAATCACAAAAAATTGAAGCGCAAATGCAAAAGCTTGTGGCACTAAATAAACAGTTATTAACTGATAGATCGGAAATTGTAAGTGGGATGAAAATTAAGCAAAATGCTATTGATGTACTTAATATGCGCATGCCTTACAAAAAAGAATATAGAGATATAACGCTATGACAATAAAAAAAATATTCTCTTTTAAAAAGGTTCAAAATTACTGGAAACGCCAAGGCTTTGTTAAGTATATATTTTTATTTGTATTTTTCGGTTTTGCTTACCAAGTAACAAATATTCTTAACAGCACTAGCTCTGACGGTAGATCTGTTAAAGACAGGGGTGTTGATCAAGCCTATTTTGCTATAAATAAAAATGCAATTAGAGGTGATATTCTTGATCGTCATGGCAATATTCTTGCTTCAAACTTAATACTAAAAAAAGTAAATCTTGATCCAATGATAATTCAGGATGAGTACATTCCATTATTGGCAAAATCTTTGGAAATGGATACCGACAAACTAACTAAAATTATTAATAAAAAAAGAAAAATTGGCTCTAAATATTTAATTATTAAGAAAAATTTAGCTGTTAATTCAAAAATTGTAAAAAATATTAATAAATTAAAAACCAAAAGAATAAGTATTTGCAAAGATATTGAGGTGGAAAATAAACTACCTTTAATTGATAAAGCATTAGACAAACTTGGTATACAAACAGCTGAAAAAACTTATAAAAAAATCAATACCTGTAAAAGAAAAAAAATTGCAGGGGTGGTCTTAGAAGAAGATTCTAAGCGCTATTATCCTAAATCGGCATCTCTGGCACCTTTAATTGGCAAAGTCAATCATCAGAAAAAAGGTGCATATGGAATTGAATATGAGTTTGACAATATACTTGCAGGACAAAGTGTAAAGCAAACTCTTAACTATGATGATAAATCAAGCGGATCATATTTTAATACCAACTCTACAGGTGATCTTAAACACGGTGAAGACATACATCTAACTATCGATTCTGATCTACAATTTCATACATTTTCTGCACTAAAAAAATCTGTTGAAAAGCATGATGCCGATGCAGGATCTGCAGTAATCCTCTCAGCTAATGGTGAGATTCTGGCACTAGCAAACTACCCTGCTGATAATCCTAATGACAACAGTACTTACAAGCCATCACATTGGAAAAATAGAGCTTTACAAGATAAAGTCGAGCCCGGCTCAACAATGAAGCCTTTTACTATGTTACTAGCCCTTGATAGAAAACAAATTAACGCAGAGGATGATGAGTTTATAGATGTTAGTAAATCTATTGGACATATTAAAACCAATAAGGAAGTGCGTAAATATGGCGATGCTATTACTGTTAAGAAAATCTTACAAAAATCACATAATCTTGGAACAGTAAATGTAAGCGAAAGACTAAGTAAAGAAGATATGTTTGAAACTTGGAATAAGCTGGGATTTGGACATCCTCTTGGGCTTATGCCTAGCATAGAAACGCCAGGCACACTTAGGCACCATAGTTCTTGGGCAGCGTCTGATAAACGCACTCTATCATTTGGTCATGGGCCAATGCAAACCAATTTGACACAACTTGCTAAGGCATATCTTGTATTTGCCAATGACGGAGCAACTTTGCCAGTTAAGCTTATAAAAAACTCTAATACCTACGGTGAAAAAGTACAGGTATTTGACAAAGAAGCAACTAAAAAAATATCAGAATTATTAGATTCAGTTGCATCAGATGATGGCTCAGGATACAGAGCACAAATCAAAGGTTATGATGTGGCTGGCAAAACCGGAACTGCAGAGATGGTAGTTGATGGAAAATATCATAAAAAAGGTGCTAAACGCACGTTTTTTGCTGGCTATGTGCCCGCTAATAAACCAAAATATATTATGGCTATTAGCCTAGATTATCCAAAAAATTGTTATACGTATTGGAACCCTGATGTAAAAAACAAGTGCGAAGGATCAAACTCTGCTGCAATGGTATTTAGAGATACTATGCAAGGCATTCTATCTAATGATAAGTCGTTAAAAATAATAGCAAGCAAATAGGCTATTTTTTACTTTTTTGAATATTCTCCATAATTTTTCTTTGCTCTTCAATGGTGCTAGCACTTGTAATAGAATCTTTTGTTTGACTACTTGTTTGGTATTTCTCGATACTATTGATAGCACTTAGCAATTCATCTTTGGCTTGTTTTTCGCTTAAATGCGGAGTTAGAGTGCAAAGTTCTTTTAATCTATTAAATACCTTTGTTTTTGTAGCAAATGGTTGTATTAAATCTTCTTGAGATATATTTTCATCAATTTGTGCTGACTGAATAATATCAAGTAGTACATCAGAATTATCAACCCTTCTAACCCTCAGCTCAATAGTATCATCAGCCAAAGATGGATAATTAAGTATTATTGACATCATTCTTGACATTAGGTTTTTGAGCACCTGAGAATGTTTATTATTATCGGGATCAGTATATTCTTGTTGATAGTATTCAATATCAACATCTGGAATTTGCTCAATATCAATAGGCATATCCGTGGCAAAATCTGGCGTGTAATCTGCAGTTGTGCCACTAAGCATAGATCTAATATGATCAACACTCTGACCTACCAATTGGGCTAAACCCTCAATTAATTGTTGTTTATAAATATCATAATTAACTTTATTTATAAACTCGATAACCTTATCTATAAAAAGAGTTTTACCTTCGATTGTATCAAACTCAACTTCATTTTTTATATGGTCGAACAAAAACTTACTTAAAGGGGAAGATTTTTCAATTCTACTTTCAAACGACTTAACTGATTCTTTTTTAACAAGCGAATCTGGATCCTCACCATCTGGAAGAAATAAAAACTTAACCGTTAATCCAGATTTAATTACTGGCAAGGCAATATTAAGAGCTTTCCAAGCAGCATCGCGCCCCGCCCTATCGCCATCAAAACAGAAAATAATATTATTAGTAGTTCTAGAAAGTATTTGTAAGTGTTCTTTTGTAGTTGCAGTTCCTAGGGTGGCAACAGTTTTGGTAATTCCGGCTTGATGTAGAGCTACAACATCCATATAACCTTCAACCACTAAAATATAATCAATTGAACGTGAGTGCTTGCGCGCATGATGTAAGCCATAAAGTTCGTGCGATTTGGAAAAAATTGGAGTTTCAGGAGAGTTTAAGTATTTTGGCTGATCATCATTTGATAAAACCCTACCACCAAAAGCAATAACATTGCCCTTTGAATTATGAATTGGAAACATTAATCGATCGCGAAAACGGTCGTAATACTCATCTTTTTTATCTTTCTTGGCAACAAGCAACCCCATTGTTTCTAGATCTTTAATGGCGTCAACATTGTCTTTAAAATAGTTATAAAGATTGTTCCACCCAGGAGGGGCAAAACCTAATTCAAATCTTTTGGCAATTTCACCTGTTAATCCACGCTTTTTGTTGGCATAATTAACAACCTTGCCTTTGGCAACAGAGGTTTTTAATTGATGTTTGTAAAACTCGCATACCTTTTGCATTAACTCTCTATAACGCGCAAGACGTGGATCAACCGGTTTAGCAGCTTGATCATACACTACACTTACGCCAGACTCACTAGCGACAGTTTCAACTGCCTCTTTAAAATCAAGATGATCAAAATTCATTACAAAATCAATAGCGTTGCCGCTCTCTCCACAACCAAAACAATGATAGATTTGCTTATCTGGAGCTACAGTAAAAGATGGAGTTTTCTCATTGTGGAACGGACAACAGGCCTTATAATCTTTTCCAGCCTTTTTCAAAGGCACGCGACGATTTATTAGATCAACAATATCTACTCTCTGAGACAAATCATTGATAAAATCTCTATCAATAAACGGCATATAAGTGCTTGAAAATTTAAATGGAAAATTCTATTTTAATGAAAAAAGAAAATTTTTATCATCCTAAATTTTTTCCTACCTGGATATTGGTTGGAATTATGAAAATTGGAGCTAAAATTCCATTCAAAATCCAAGTTGTAATTGGAAAAATAATTGGAAAAATACTATATCTTTTACTAAAAGATCTTAAAAGAACAGCGTATTTAAACGTTTCGGCTTGCTTTCCTAGCAAAAACAAAACTCAAGTTGAAAATCTTATAAAACAACATTTTGAAGCTATTGGTATTTCTATTTTTGAAACAGCAAATGCATACTTTGGTGATAGTAATAAGATTAGCAACCTATTAACAATAAAAGATGAAAGGTATTTTACAGATGCAAAAAATTCTGGAAAAAGTGTAATCTTACTTGCAGCGCACTTTATGCCGCTTATGCTTGGCTCTAGAGCATTATTATTAAAGCACAATATTGCTAATATCTATCGCCCACAAAATAACAGGCTTTTTGACAAAGTTATGCATGATGGTTTTGTTAATAATGGCGCTGTTATGATTAAAACTAAAGATACTAGATCAATGCTTAAGGCTATAAAAAACAATCTACCTATTTGGTATGCTCCAGACCAAGACCTAGGAGAGCAGAACTCAGTTTTTGCACCATTTTTTAATATTCAAGCAGCAACAGTAGCTGCAACTGCAAGACTTGCTAAGGACAAGAACACAGTTGTTATCCCTTACTTTTTTATAAGAAGCAATGATGGATATATAATGAGCTTTGATGCCCCAATTAAAAACTATCCTGACCAAGACGAAGTGCAAAGCGCAACGATTACCAATAAGATTTTAGAAAGGCAAATACTACAAGCTCCTGAACAATATTTATGGATTCATAAACGTTTTAAAACTCGTCCCAATGGTGAGGAATCATTCTATTAATTTTTTTATTTTAAGACTTGGAAAGGTTAATAATTTAGCGTATAATTACGCGTTTTTACCGATTTTAAGAATTTAAGTTTTATGTCAATCGATACACAAGCAATTATTAAAGAATATCAAACTACTGAAGGTGATACTGGCTCAACTAATGTACAAGTTGCACTACTTACTGCACGCATTAAGCACTTAACTGAGCACTTTAAAACTCATAACAAAGATCACCACTCAAGAAGAGGTCTTCTGCGTTTAGTATCACAGCGTAAAAAATTACTAGGTTACTTAAAGAGCAACGATGTTAATGCATATTCTGATTTGATCTCACGTCTAGGATTGAGAAAATAAATCAAATAAAAAATTATTAAAAAGCCCCGTTCGGGGCTTTTTTTATGCAAAATTTAAGCTATGGAACTTGCACCGATTTACCAAAAAATTGAAGACCTGATAAGTAGGTCTAATATTTTATCTAAGCACCTCAAACTTGAAGAGAAAACCTTACGCTTAGAAGAAGTTGAGCGCGAGCTAGAAAATCCTGATATCTGGTCAAATCCAGATGAAGCTCAAGCCATTTCTCAAGAAAAATCAAAACTTGAAAATATCTGTCAAACTTTTATTAAATCGAGCTCTGTTTTAGAAGATACTAAAGAATTAATAGAAATGGCTGAAGCAGAGGATGATGAAGATACTATAAATAGTGTAACTTCAGACCTTGAAGAAGTTGAGTCTTTAGTTGAAAAATTAGAGTTTCAAAGAATGTTTAATGGTGAGATGGATGCAAATTCAGCCTACCTTGATATTCAATCTGGCTCTGGTGGTACTGAAGCCCAAGATTGGGCCGAAATGGTACTAAGAATGTATTTGCGCTGGGGTGATAAACACAACTTTAAAGTTAAACTAATGGAAGCTTCTGCAGGTGAGGTTGCTGGGATAAAATCTGCAACTATTCATTTTGATGGCGATTATGCATTTGGTTGGCTTAGATCAGAAATTGGTATTCATCGCTTGGTGAGAAAATCTCCATTTAATGCCAATGGCAAACGTCATACTTCTTTTTGTTCAGTATTTGTATCGCCTGAAGTTGATGACAATATTGACATTGAAATAAATAAAGCCGATATTCGTATTGACACCTATAGAGCCAGTGGTGCCGGTGGTCAGCATGTAAACAAAACCGACTCAGCTGTACGCATAACCCATTTGCCGACCAATACAGTAGTTCAATGCCAAGATGGTAGGTCTCAACATGCAAATAAAGATCAGGCTATGAAACAACTTAAATCTAAATTATACGAACTTGAAATACAAAAACGTAATAGCGAATCTCAAGAATTAGAAGATGCTAAGTCTGATATAGGCTGGGGTCATCAAATTCGCTCTTATGTTCTTGATCAATCAAGAATTAAAGACTTGCGCACTGGGGTTGAGAGTTCAAATACGCAAGATGTACTTGATGGAAATTTAGACAAATTTATTGAAGCTAGCCTTAAGGCTGGATACTAATTATGAAATAGGCCTTGCCTGTTTCATTTATGGAGAAAATATGACAAGTAACACAACAACACATTACAACATGATTGCAATTGGTGCCGGATCTGGAGGTTTATCAGCCGTAGAAAGAGCGTCTGAATATGGCAAAAAATGTGCAGTTATAGAAGTAAAGACTATTGGTGGCACTTGTGTAAACGTTGGTTGTGTACCTAAAAAGGTCATGTGGTTTGCGGCAAATGCTGCTAGCACTATTAATAGCGCTAAAGGCTTTGGGTTTGATTTAAGCGTTGATAATTTTTCTTGGAAAGAACTTAAGCAAGGTAGAGATAATTATATCAATGGCATTACTAATTGGTATGACGGCTACCTAGAAGATCTAGGGATAGACTATATCCACGGTTTTGGTAAATTGGTTGATAAAAATACAGTTTCTGTTAATGGTGAAACTTATACTGCCGATCATATTGTATTATCACCTGGCGGTGAACCTGCTATTCCACATATAGAAGGAGCGGAATACGGCATTACCTCTGATGGTTTCTTTGAACTAGAGGATCTTCCTGGTAAGGTTGCTATTATTGGTGGAGGGTATATTGGTGTTGAACTAGCTGGAGTGCTAAACGCTCTTGGTAGTGATGTTTCTTTATTTGAAAGATCTGAAGTTGTACTAGATGGATTCGACTCTATGTTGCAACAAGCATTGGAAAAAGATTATGCAGCACACGGTGTGTCAATTTATCATAATGCACAGGTTGATAAAATTTCACAAGATAAAACACTATTTACTAGTATTGGTGAATTTAGTGGCTTTGATACAATTATCTGGGCAGTTGGTCGTGATCCAATGACTAGACATTTAGGCTTAGAAAACGCTAATGTTAAGTGCGATCAAAGAGGTTTTATCCCAACAGATAAGTTTCAAGTTACTAATATAGAAAATATCTTTGCACTGGGTGATGCTACAGGTCGAACGCCGCTCACTCCTGTTGCAATTGCTGCTGGAAGAAGGCTTTCTGATCGCTTGTACAATAACATGACTGAGCGCCACTTAAATTACGAAAATATTGCCACAGTGGTGTTTTCTCATCCACCAATTGGCACTATTGGTTTAACAGAAGACGAGGCAAATGAAAAATTCGACAAGGTTAAGATTTATAAATCTGAATTTACACCAATGGCAGATGCCCTACTTGATCATAAAACCACAACTGCTTTAAAACTTGTGTGCAACGGAGAAGATGAAAAAATTGTAGGCTGTCATATTATGGGCCATGGTGCTGATGAAATGTTACAAGGCTTTGCCGTGGCAATTAAGATGGGCGCAACCAAACAACAATTTGATGATACAGTGGCGATTCATCCTACGAGTGCTGAAGAGTTAGTCACCATGCGTTAAGCTTCGTCTTTTTAGTTTTTTCTGCGTTATTCCCCTCACTCACTTCAGTTGTTTAGAGTCAAACTAAACGCCTTTGTTTGTTCGGACAATGCCTTGAAAAACTCTAAAAATACTCGCTTAACGAGGTATTCTGTTTAGAAATAATATAAATTAACGGCGATTTAACTTACGCCATTTATATGGCGGGATTGGTGGCTTGTAAAAATTCCAAAACCCGAGTTTATTTTCTTTGGCAAATTGCTGTTCTTGCTTATATGTATCTTTATAAGAATAAGACAAACCATCTTTCACCATGAGCTTACCAATATTTACATCGCCCTTGTAAACTCTAACTAAAATTCGATTGTAGTGATCAATTCCAATAGGTGTAATTAGCAATTCTCCAGGTAAAGTATCAAGTAATTCTTTTAGTTTTTGTTTAGACAAGCGACCACAGTCAATAACATCAACTTTAGTTTTATAGCACTTTTGTCTAATCTCTGGTGTATCTATACCCGCGATACGCATCTGTAAACTAATACTATCACCATCAATAATATAAAGACTTTTGCTATCAATAGTCATATCTTCCACCTGCGCAAAAGCTGATGATATGGCCAATATACACAATACAAATACTCTTAACACTTACTAATAACTTAACGTAAAATCAACTATTTTATCTGAGTGTATAGCCTCAAGTGGAAGCTTTAGAACAATTAAACTTTGACGACAAAGGATTAATTCCAGCAATAGCTCAAGACTATGAGTCTGGTGAGATACTTATGTTTGCCTGGATGAATAGCGAAGCAGTTAAGCTTACTATTGAAAAGCAACAAGCAGTATATTACTCTAGATCAAGAAAAAAACTTTGGTTTAAAGGTGAAGAATCTGGGCATACGCAAAAACTAAAAGAAATATATACAGATTGTGACAACGATGTTATTCTACTTAAAGTTGAACAGATTGGCGGTATTGCTTGTCACACTGGAAGAAAATCTTGTTTTTTTAACAAATTTCAAAACAATAATTGGGAAAGCGTTGCTAAAGTAATTAAAGACCCTAAAGATATTTATGGATGATATTTTAAAACAATTAGAGCAAGTACTTGAACAAAGGAAAAATGCTAAAGCGGATGAGTCATATGTTTCATCATTGTATGACAAGGGGCTTGATGCAATTTTAAAAAAAATTGGCGAAGAGTCATCTGAAGTTATTATGGCTGCAAAAGATGATGATAAAGAAAAAATTATCTATGAGGTTGCAGATTTAATATTTCACACTTTAATATTACTGCGCTATAACGATATTGATTTTAATGAAGTACAAGGTGAGCTTTCTCGCAGGTTTGGTCTATCTGGACTTGAAGAAAAAGCCAACAGAGATAACTAAATAAAGGAGAAAAACTATGATGCCAGGACCGTTTGAGTTAATTATTATATTAGTGATCGTTCTACTACTTTTTGGTGGAAAGCGTCTAAAAAATATTGGCGGAGACCTTGGTGGTGCAATTAAAGGTTTTAAAAAATCTATGAAAGAGGGTGAAAATGACAAAATCGACAAAAAAGATGATGTTATTGACGCCAAAGTTGTAGAAGAAGAAAAAGAAAAAAATAGTTAATTTTTTGTGTTTGACGTAGGCTTTTGGGAATTTGCTTTAATTGGGGTTATCACCTTGATAATTGTCGGCCCTGAGAGAATGCCCGCAATTGCTAAAAAAGCCGGACACTACGTAGGAAAAATAAAAAAATTTATTAACAAAATTCAAGAAGAGGTTAGCGATGGTCTCGAAGCAGACAATATCAAACAACACCTTGAATTAAACGACAAAGATGCAAATATTGTAGATATTTTTGACGAAACCAAAGAAACGTTAGCAGATATCAAAAAAGATACTAAGATATGACCTCAGAGACTTCTCAAGAAATGACATTTGTTCAACATCTAGTTGAACTTAGAGACAAGCTGATACGTATTGTGATTGCAATACTAATAGTTTTTGTTGGCTTGTTTCCATTTGCTAATGAAGTGTATAGTTTTATCGCAGCGCCAATAATTGGCGTCTTACCTGCAAATGAAAATATTATTGCAATTGGGGTAATTTCACCATTTTTAACTCCGCTAAAGATGGCTTTAATTTTTGCAGTTTATATATCTATGCCATATCTACTATATCAAATATGGTCATTTGTGGCTCCAGCCCTTTATAAACACGAAAGACAGATGATTCTGCCTCTAGTTGTATCATCAACTATTTTATTCTACGCCGGCCTTTTATTCTCCTTCTATGTTGTATTTCCAGTTATATTTGGGTTTTTATCATCCATCGGTCCTAGTATTGTAGATTTCACCCCTGATATTCAATACTATCTTGATTTCGTATTAAAAGTATCTTTTGCCTTTGGAGTTGCATTTGAAGTGCCTATTGCAACAATACTTCTTATTATGTTTGAAGTAACCACTCCGGAAAAATTAAAAAATAATAGACCTTATGTTGTTATTGGTGCGTTTGTTTTAGGAATGCTACTTACTCCGCCAGATATCATTTCCCAAACATTAATTGCCATACCTATGTGGCTTCTATTTGAAGCTGGATTATTTTTTGCACCTATGTTTAAACGCAAAGATCGCAATGAAGAACCTACTGGCTCAAATGCAAATAATAAATCTAGTGATCAAAAATCAAAATCCAATGAAGATTCAGTAGAAGAAGAGGACGATGATGATTTTGATGCTGAAATGGATGAAATTGATAAAGAGTTTGAAAAACTAGATAAAGAATAATTATTCTAATAGTTCAAACGCACTTATTACACTCTCAGCAACGTCTACAATTCTCTTATTCTTATCCATAGCCATCTTTCTCAAAGAGTTGTAGGCTTCATCTTCGTTTATGCCTTTGTGTTGCATTAAAAGACCTTTGGCTTTTTCTACTGCCTTTCTCTCAGATAACTGATTTCTAGTTGCATCAAGCTCATCTTTAAGCGCCTGAAATTCTCTAAATCTAGCCATAGCAACATCAATAATAGGCTGTACTCTGTTTTCTTCTAAACCATCAACAATGTATGCATTAACGCCTGATTTAATTGCCGAATCTGCCATCTCTGAGCTAGACTCTTCTGCAAACATAACAATTGGCTTGGGTTTTGATTTGTTAACATCGTTAAGATTTGCAAATACTTCCTCATCAGGAATGTCGGAATTAACAATAACCACATCTGCATGTGTCATTTCATTACTATTTTGCAATTGAGCAGAGCTATCCATTCTGCAAATCACCTCATGACCTTTATCTTGCAAAGCTCTACGCAACATTGCAGAACGTCCAGAGTTCTCGTCAACTAATATTATTTTAAGTGCTGTATTCATAATTCAAAATATTTTACCGTTTTTTTATTTATTAAGTTTATGGAAAAAGGCGAGGTTTTATCCTCGCCTTTTAAATTTTTAACCAAAAAGGGTAAAGTTAAAAATTTATTTAGTGCCAAATTCAGGGTATGCCTCTAAGCCACATTCGGCAATATCAACACCTGACTCTTCTTCTTCTTCAGATACTCTAACACCCATAACTGCTTTAAGAACTAACCATAAAGCCATTGAGGTTACAAATACCCATACAAAGATTGTTGCAGCGCCAATCATCTGAGCTGACAAACTAACGCCTGAATTAGTTAATGGTACAGCCAATAAGCCCCACAATCCTACAACACCGTGTACAGAAATTGCACCAACTGGATCGTCGATTTTAAACACACGATCAAGCATTACAATTGAGAATACAACTAGTAGTCCACCAACAGCGCCAATTAAAGTTGCTTCCAACGCAGTTGGAGTTGATGGTTCTGCAGTAATTGCAACAAGACCAGCTAGAGCACCATTTAATGCCATTGTAAGATCAGCCTTGCCAAACCAAACTTTTGCTAATAATAATGCAGTTATTACACCACCTGCCGCAGCAGCATTTGTATTTAAAAATACCATTGCTACAGAGTTTGCAGATGCGATATCACCTAATTTCAATACCGATCCGCCATTAAAACCAAACCAGCCCATCCATAGAATAAATGTACCTAGAGCGGCTAGAGGCATATTCGCACCAGGGATTGCGCGTGAATTACCATTTTTGTCATATTTACCCTTACGAGCACCTAGTACTAAAACACCAGCCAAAGCTGCAGCTGCACCAGCCATATGTACAATACCTGAGCCAGCAAAGTCGCTAAAACCAATATCGCCTAAATTAAACATACCGAAAACATCTGCACCACCCCAAGTCCATGCACCTTCCATTGGGTAAATAATTGCAGTAAATATTGCCGCAAAAGTAAAGAATGTAAATAACTTCATACGTTCGGCAACGGCGCCAGATACAATACTCATTGCAGTTGCCACAAACACTACTTGGAAAAAGAAGTCGGAAGCTGATGAATAAACAGAATCACCACCAAAGCCATTTTCTTTACTTGCTTTGAGTGCATCTGCAACTAGAGAATCTCCGCCAGCAATTCCGTTTAAGAAATATCCACCGCCATACATTAACTCATAACCAATTACTAAATACGCTGTACAAGCAATTGCAAATAAACCAATATTTTTAGTTAAGATCTCTGCTGTATTCTTACTTCTAACTAGACCGGCTTCCAACATTGAAAAGCCTGCCGCCATCCACATAACCAATGCACCCATTACCAAGAAGTAAAAAGTATCCATTGCATATTGTAATTCAAAAATTTGATTTTCCATTTTTTCCTCCTACAGTGCTACTGATCCAGTCTCTCCAGTGCGAATACGCACTACATCTTCAAGACTTGATACAAAAATCTTACCATCGCCAATCTTGCCTTCACCATCTGACTTAGCCGATTGAGAAATCACCTCGATTACGCTATCAACCTTATCTTTATCAATTGCAATTTCAAGTTTCACTTTGGGTAAAAAATCAACTGTATATTCAGCTCCACGATAAAGCTCTGTATGGCCTTTTTGACGGCCAAAACCTTTAACTTCAGTTGCTGTTATTCCTGAAACGCCTATCGCTGATAGCGCTTCTCTTACATCATCAAGCTTAAACGGCTTAATAATTGCTGTTACCATTTTCATTTACTTATTTCTCCATAAGTTAAAAAACAAAAAAGCCAGTAGTAGATTTCACAAATATTGCAAATTCTACTACTGGCTTCAATACCTAAGTCCGCTCCACCGTGAAGCGCGCAAAAAAAAACGTCTACCTAAACTCTAAAATTAAAAGCTTAAATAAACGTCTGTGTTTGATATTAAATTTCCGTCTTTGGAAACTTAATTAGGTTAAATTATATATTAAAAAAACTTAATAAATACATCTTTTAAATAAGAAACTATACGCAAGCATACTTCTCGTCAAAATTTTCTAAGAAATCTTCAACGGTTATATAGTGGTTGCCATCGCATGAAAAACTAAGCCCTATAGTAGCATTCATAATATTTAAACTACCAGTTTTTAAATACATATGTTCATCCATATAGCGCATAAACTTAAACTTTTCAAATATATCTTTAACCTGTTCTTCACTCACCTTGGCATCTTTTGGATATTCTTTTTTTGGGTAAAGTAAAAAAATATTTGGACTAGTTATCTCGTCCAAAACATGAACATGGTAATTATATGGATTTTCATATGTCCAAATAGTTGCTCTAGATGAAGCGTAGTGAAGTTTTAAGTGAAACACCCCAAGTTGAGTCATTAACTCTGTAGCAATATTATGCACAGTATCTATATCTTTATCCATTGCCGATTCAACTCTATGCTGATTAAAAAGATTAGAACGAATTTCAGGATCGCCTTTTATTTGCCTCCAATTATCTAAATCAAAATCTTGCTCTGGCAATGGAAGTTTTTCTAACTCAAGATCAAAAATCAACACGCCAATATGCACATCATTATGACAAATTGTGTGTGCAACACTAATACATGGTTTTAATGTTGCAGTTGAGATATAAGCATCTGAAACATAAATTGGATTTTCATCATTAACTGCATCAAAAAATGGTCTTGAAGAAAGATCTTGCCCTTGATAATCTTTGTTTACTTTGTCGTTATATATGTTTCCACTTATTTGTATGCCGGATCTATCAATTACATAAGCTAGATTGATGTACTTATGTCCTTTTAAGTAAGTTAGCAGTAGATAATTCAACTCGTCTAAATTTGCACTACTGTCTAGACACTCATCACACTCATTAGCCAGCTCGAGCAAGCCCTCACCAAGTTGATCTGTTAGAAAATCCTTTTGCTCTACAATTAATTCTGATATTTGCATAATTAAAAACTCAATGAGACCTTTGCATAAATATGGGTGATTAGCAAAATGATAGATTTTGCTAAATTGGGTATTTTATTAAAGTTAGTCCCAGCAGGGCTTCGGCAGATTTTAATAAAATACTCAAGTTGGTAGGAGATGGTGTTTTGATGATTATTCATATTTATGCAAAGGTCTCTCAATAAAAAAACCCGGAAATAAATCTTATTGCAAGACTAATTGCCGGGCCACAATACCAATTTCTTTCCTGCTTTGGATAAGATTACTATTTTATTATATGTTAATAATTCTCGATTTGAGATAAATATTCACGCTCTGTTAATATTGAAACATTATTACTTTTTGCACTAGTAATTTTTTTCTGTCCAACATTCTCACCTATTATCAAATAATCAGTTTTACTACTAACGCTTGTAGCGACATCAATACCAATAGATTTGGCGTGTTTTTTCATACCATCTCTTGAGGAGCTCATTTTTCCTGTAAAGACTATTTTTTTGCCAACAAACATATGTCCAAGATTTTCTGTATCATGCGCCAACTTTGTTACTTCAAGATTAAATCCATAATCATGCAAAATATCAAACTCATTTTTTATTGACTTAAGACCATCAACTATCATCTGCGCAGTTAGATCGGCAAATCCGTCAATACTTGCAATTTGCTCTATATTTAAAGAAAAAATATCTGTAATAGGGTATGACTTAAGCAGGTTTTCACAATTTCCCATACCCATTCTATTTACCCCAAATGCAGCAAGAAACCTCCAGTCTTCAACTTCTTCATTGATAGATCTGTCTCTTTGATTGAGAAGATTTGCACTAGTCTTATCACCAAAACCCATTGAGGTAAAGTCATTATGATTTAGTGTATAAATTTGCGAAATCCTGCGGATTCCATGTTCATACAACTTCTCTATAGTTGCTATACCAAAACCATCATTATTTGCCAATATTTTGAAAAAATACTCCATTTTTTCAATAACTTGAGCGGGGCAATTTTCATGATTGATACACATCAAAAAGTCTGACTCCCACACAAGATTAGAATTACAACTTGGACATTTTTCAGGAATATCTAGCACTCCAGGTTTTAGTACTTTGTTTATCTTTGGTATAACAAGACCTGACCTGGTAAGCTCTATCACACTGCCAGCACCAAGGCTTTGTTCTTTTACTAGTCCATAATGATGGCCTGTAGCTCTATGTATAGTAGCTCCACTTAATTGTGTTGGTTCAAGTTCTGCAACTGGGGTAATTTTTCCAGTTCTACCAACTTGCGGAGTAATTGATGTTACTTTAACTTGGGCTTTGTCCTTGTTTTCCTTATAAGCTATTTGCCAACGATGAAATTTTCTATTTGCACCCATTGCGCTCTTTAACTCAGTATTTAATACTTCAAATACCACTCCATCAACATCAAAATCAACAGATTTAAGCATCTTTTCAACTGTATTTTCAAAATCTGTAGTCAGCTCATCAATACTACCATTCCATGTGGGTAGTTGGTTAAAAGGCACAAAAAGCGCCGCCTTGTCATTAATGGCTTGTTTAGCCTTATCGTCCAATGCTTTTTCTTTAATTAAGCTTGCCTGAAAATTCCGTGGATATTCAAAATCATTTGCCAGATGTGTATTAAAGTAGCTTTTCTTTACAACAATTTCACCAGCGCCTTGTCCGCGAGTAGAATTATTAAAAACACTTAAACCCCTTGCAAAAACTCTACTAATATCACTGCCTTTTTTGCCATCTCCTCGAGTATATAGTTTTTCACCGTCATCAAATCCGGCAAATCCATCTAGTTTTGGTGTGGATTTTATTTTAATTCTTCCAGTGTCAAATCCAATTTCTATAGCTGATTTTTCTATACGTTCAAACCACTTTAACATCTCCTTCCAAGAGTATGCCTTATCGGTCGATAGCATTACTTCTGGCAATAAAACTTTTTCATCAGAAAACCCTCTACCTTCAGGTTCTACTGATTGAAATAACTTATTTCCAGGATCTTGCTCTTTAAGGGCTGATAGATATACAAAATCATAATCAGCATCAGTAATAATTGGATTACCAGAACGATACGCAAGATTTGCATACTCGCAAAAATCTGCTAGTTCTTGAGTTGAAAGATCACTAATCAGTATTTCCTGACTAGCGATTTTGTTAATTTTTCCTTGTGACAGTGCCACTTATAGAATTAGAATTGTTTAGCAACATTCCCTAGAAACTCATGACTAAAGTTAACAGTTGCTTGTTCATTCTCATCAGAGATATCATTAAAATAAACTTCAGTAGTATTTGTAGATATTTGTTTAACTAAAATTTGGAATGTTTTTTTGATTGCGTCATCGCCAAACATTTTAGAAAAAATACCCAGGTCATCTGTTCTGGCGATATTAATATAAAAACTACCTTCCTTTACATCTTTATCTTCAACATCAACATTCAACTGATCGAGCGCCCAACCAATATTATCCCAAGTGTCGTATCTACCTAGAGAAAATACTAACTTAGCATACCCACCAATACCATCTTCTAGTTTGACTGTAGTTTTTTGCTCTTCTTTAGCAGTCAAAATCTTCTCCCTTGCTTCGGCATGATCACTGCCCAAGAAAGTCATTAAACGATAAAGCATCTCTGTCTCAAGCTCTTCATCTTTAGCTCTTGACTGCCAAATAGTATTTTCACTATCTTTTCCAACATTTGTCAAAACCTCTTCCATTGAAGTAAGTGATAAATACACTTCAGATTTATTGCCATTATCAGCTGGCTCAATACGGATGCGGTATTTGTCAACAATTGGCAGTGCATATCTTGCAGCAATTGCTTTTTTAAGCATTGAACGAATAATACCTAATGACTGATCAGGGATCTCTGGATGATTTTCCAAGAAGTCAGTCTCCATTAGGCCGATCTTTTTATTGGTTTTTTTAATAGCAAAACCATGTGATTTAAAGAAACTTTTTGATAAATTCCAAACATCATCTGGCTTTTTATCAACCACCAACCAACGTCGTTTTCCTGCTCTTTTTATTTCAACATTTGATGATGTTCTTAAAATACTTGATGCTTCTTTAACTATATTATCTTTATCAGAAAAACTTATAGTATCTTCCTGCACATTAGATACATACTCACTAAGTCTCAATGAATTTTGTGAACTTGGCTTAGTTAAATCTGGTGGAATCTCTAAAGATGTAACTGTTTTGTCTGAATAATACTTAATGTCACGATCACCAATAGATGCTGCAGATCCAACCTCATTTTTTTCGTCCCCAAATGAAAAACAACCAGTCAATGACAGCGATAATAGCGCAATAACTATATTTTTAATCATATTAAATAACCCCCAAGTCAATTAAATCTTGTTCTAAAATTTTTTGTGCATCAGTTGATAAAGTGGTAAGTGGTAGGCGAATACCTAAATCACACTTGTTCATTTTATACATTGCCCACTTAACTGGTATTGGGCTTGACTCTATAAATAGGTGCGAGTGTAAGTTGTCAAGCGGACTATTTATTGAATTAGCCAAATCCATATCTTCGTTATAAGCAGCGTCATATGCTTTAGATACCTCACTAGGAACTACATTTGCACTTACTGAAATTCCACCATGTCCACCCATAAGTATAAATTCAACTGCAGTAGAGTCATCGCCACTAATAAGAATAAAATCCTCAGGACATGTATCGATAAGTTCTTGGGCAACAGATAAGTCTCCAGTTGCATCTTTAACGCCAATAATATTATCAATTGATGATAGGCGATTAATTGTAGCTGGTAGCATATCTACAGCTGTTCTGCCAGGTACGTTATAAAGCATTTGATCAATATCCACCGCCTCAGCAATGGCTTTATAGTGTTGATACAAACCTTCTTGTGTTGGTTTATTGTAATACGGGGTTACCAGCAAACATGCATCAGCTCCAGCTTCTTTAGCACCTTTGGTAAGTTCAATTGCCTCAGATGTTGAGTTGGCCCCAGTACCAGCAATTATTGGAATTCTACCGCTAGCAAACTCAATAGTTTTACTTATTACTTCCAAATGCTCACCTTGATCAAGGGTCGCACTCTCTCCAGTTGTGCCCATTGATACAATAGCTTTTGTGCCAGATGCAATATGAAACTCAACAAGTTTTTTTAATGTGTCAAAATCTACCGACCCATCCATATGCATCGGCGTTATAAGTGCAACCATAGATCCAGTTAGTGGGTGATTAATACGCATGAAAAAACTTTATAAATAACAATAAATGAAATTATATACGAATCATTTTTTTCAGGCATAAAAAAACCCGCTAAAAACATAGTTATTAGCGGGTTAATAAAAGCTTAATCTTTATTAAAGATCGTAGCCTTTCTCCTCATGAGATACGATATCTAAACCTTGTTGCTCTTCATCGTCAGATACGCGTAAACCAGTTATAGCATCAACCACCTTCAGGATGACAAAAGTTACAACAAGCGTATATACAAATGTAGCCACAACACCTGTAATTTGCACTCCAACTTGTGAAGCTATAGTCATACCTTCAGCAAGACCTTGACCACTAAACAAACCTAACTCACTTGATGCAAAAACACCTGCTAAGATAGTGCCTAAAATACCGCCAACACCATGCACTGGGAATACATCTAACGAATCATCAATCTTTAATTTTTGCTTAATAATAATTACTGCATTAAAACAAATAGCACCTGCAGCGATACCAATTACTAATGCACCAGCAGGCCCCACAAAACCAGAAGCTGGGGTAATAGTACCTAATCCGGCAATAATACCTGTAACTGTTCCTAGTGCTGTTGGCTTGCCAAATTTCTTCCACTCGTAAAACATCCAAGTCATAGCGCCAGCTGCAGCTGATATATGAGTAACTAGCATTGCCATCGCAGCATCACCATTTGCAGCTAATGCAGAGCCACCATTAAAGCCGAACCAACCTACCCAAAGCATTCCCGCTCCGGTAATAGTCATAGTCATATTGTGTGGTGGCATAGGTTTATTTGGAAAACCTTTTCTTGGGCCTAAAACCATTGCAGCAACAAGAGCTGCAACACCTGCAGTAACGTGTACAACTGTACCACCAGCAAAATCTAGTAAGCCCATTTGAGCTAACCAGCCTCCGCCCCATACCCAGTGAGTAATTGGTGCATAAACCGCAAGTAGCCAAATAGCACTAAATAATAGCACTGCTGAGAATTTCATTCTCTCAGCAAAACCACCAATAATAAGAGCTGGAGTAATAATTGCAAATGTCATTTGAAACAAAGCAAATAAGCTCTCAGGGATATCACCACTAAGAGAGCCTTCCGAAACCCCTGCAAACATAAGCTTAGATAGATCACCAAAATAATCATTACCTTCAGTAAATGCAATTGAATAACCAGCAATTAACCATAGAATTGATGCAATACCTGCAATTGCAAAACACTGCATAAGTACTGATAAAATATTTTTACTTCTTACAAGGCCACCGTAGAATAGTGCAAGACCTGGAAGGGTCATAAACAACACTAAAGCAGTTGAAGTTAAAATCCACGAAGTATTTGCACCATCTAAACCTTCGGCAAACACACTCATTGGCAATAAAGCCAATAATACTAATAATTTTTTCATTGTTCTTCCCTTAAAAATTAAAGTGCATCTTGGTCCGTCTCGCCTGTACGGATGCGAACTACTTTATCTAAATTAGTTACAAAAATCTTTCCATCTCCAACTTTGCCAGAATTGGCAACGCTAGAAATAGTATCAATAACTTCATCTAATTTTGATGCAGAAATTGCGATTTCTAATTTTATTTTAGGTAGAAAATCAACCTGATACTCAGCTCCACGATAAAGCTCAGTGTGTCCTTTTTGACGACCAAAGCCTTTAACTTCAGTCACTGTGATTCCAGATACGCCAACTGCAGATAATGCTTCTCTGACGTCATCTAATTTGTGCGGTCTCAAAATTGCCGTTACAAATTTCATACTTATCTCCTCCGATAATTGCAAGTTTTTTTTAAGTAAAACTTACATGATAAAAAACCCGTCATGGGTGATTTGTAAAGCAGCAATGCTTGGTTTTTTTGTTTTACGCCATTGTAAAACAGTCTTCATTATAGATTTTTTTGCTAAAAAAGCAAATATTTAGTCTTTTAGAGACCTTTTGCATAAATATGGGTGATTAGCAAAATGATAGATTTTGCTAAATTGGGTATTT
>CAYOFV010000016.1:0-9283 GCA_964403565.1 uncultured Piscirickettsiaceae bacterium
TTAAGCTGTTCAATATCTTTATCATCTCCAGTTACCCATCTTGCTGTGGCAATAGATATGGTTTCAAATTGACAATCTACTCCGTATTCATATTTAAGGCGGTGCATAACCACATCAAACTGCAGTACGCCAACTGCACCAAGGATTTGTGAACTGTTAACAATAGGTCTAAATACTTGAGTAGCACCTTCTTCTGAGAGTTGATCCAAACCTTTTTGCAGGGCTTTGGCTTTAAGTGGATCTTTAAGTTGTGCGCGACGGAATAACTCTGGTGCAAAGTTTGGAATACCGCTAAAGTTTAGCTTTTCGCCTTGGGTAAAAGTATCGCCAATAGCGATACCACCGTGGTTGTGAATGCCAATTACATCTCCTGCATAAGCTACTTCAGCTGATGCACGTTCGCGCGACATAAAGGTAACAGCATTGGCAATTTTTATTTGTTTGCCGGTTGCAACTTGTAATACCTTCATGCCTTTTTTGTACTCACCGCTAACAATACGCATAAATGCTAGTCTGTCATGGTGCTTAGGATCCATATTCGCTTGAATCTTAAATACAAATCCAGTTAATTTGTTTTCATTTGGTTCAACTTTGCGCGTGTCTGATTCACGACCACCCGGGGTTGGAGCATACTCGACAAACCCGTCAAGTAAGTTTTGAATACCGAAGTTGGATATTGCTGATCCAAAAAATACTGGAGTCTGCTTGCCTGCAAGAAAATCTTCTATATTAAACGGATTAGTAGTCTCACGAATAAGCTCAACTTCTTCACGCATATCTTGCGCTACATCTTCGCCTAAAATTGCATCTAGCTCAGGATTGTCAACTCCATCGATAATTATGTCCTCGCCAATTTGCGAGTTTTTTCCAGCTTCGAATAAATATACTTTATCTTCAAGTAAATGCACCACACCCTTAAAGCGCTTACCCATGCCAATTGGCCAAGTAATTGGTGCACATTCAATATTTAGTACAGTTTCTACTTCGTCTAATAGATCAATAGGCTCTTTACCTTCACGATCAAGTTTATTGATAAAAGTAAGAATAGGGGTGTCACGCAAGCGACAAACCTCCATAAGTTTAATGGTGCGCATCTCAACACCTTTAGCAACATCAATTACCATAAGCGCTGAATCTACAGCAGTTAGCGTACGATAAGTATCCTCAGAGAAATCTTCGTGTCCTGGAGTATCTAGCAGGTTGATTACATGATTGTCATAATCAAATTGCATGATAGAAGAGGTGATAGAAATACCTCTTTCTTTTTCCATTTCCATCCAATCAGATGTTGCATGAGTGCTAGCCTTTCTTGCTTTGACACTACCAGCAGTTTTAATTGCACCTGCATATAAAAGTAGCTTTTCGGTAACTGTGGTTTTACCGGCATCAGGATGGGAGATAATCGCAAAGGTGCGACGCTTTGATACTTCACTCATAGTGTTATGATTTGCCAGTTATAACTAGCTCAATACCAGCTTCGTCAAACATTTCTTTTGAAAGTTGAACGCTCTCATTCCAATTATCAAGCTCTTTAGATTTTTCCACTACTACTTTTTTTATTCCAACTTGGATAATGCCTTTAGCACATTCACTACAAATTGGTAAGCCATAGACATACAAGGTTGCACCATCAAGCGATACACCAGAATATGTTGCATTGTAGATGGCATTCATCTCTGCATGTACAACAAACTTATATTTTGTTTCTCTATCGTTATAACGCTCATCGCTATCATGAATTGCACGTGGAAAGCCATTAAACCCTTGAGATAGAACCTCTTTTTTGCCACCAACAGTAACAGCACCAACTTGAGTTGATGGATCTTTTGACCAGGTGGATACTTCCTTTGCCAAGGCAAGATAGCGCTTATCCCATTTGTTTAAACTACTCATAGGTAGAGTATTTTAACGTATCTTAATTGATGCTAGACTTATAAGCACCAAGATTAGTGTAACCATCCAAAAACGCACAATGATTTTTGGCTCAGATATGCCTTTTTTCTCAAAGTGATGGTGAATTGGTGCCATTAAGAAAACCCGTTTTTTAGTTCTTTTGTACCATCCAACTTGGATAATAACTGATAGAGTTTCAGCAACAAATACACCGCCCATAATAAACAGTAAGATTTCTTGTCGAACAATAATAGCCATTACTGCCAAGATAGCCCCAAGAGCAAGTGAACCTACATCACCCATAAATATTTCAGCTGGGTAGGTATTAAACCATAAGAATCCTAATCCTGCGCCAATTAGTGCTGCGCAAATTACAAACAACTCTCCAGTTCCGGGCATAAATGGCATGTTGAGATAATTAGCGAAGTTATAGTTGCCAGAAATATAGGCAAAAATTGCCAATGCTCCAGATATAAGAATAACCGGCATGATTGCTAATCCATCAAGTCCGTCGGTAAGGTTTACTGCGTTAGATGATCCTACAATTACAAAGTAAGATAAAACCACAAGTCCAAGCACTCCAAGTGGCACAAATACATCCTTAAAGAAAGGGATGAGTAATTGGGTCTGTACATCTTCTTTAGCAATAAGGGCAATCCACAAGCCGATAAATATTGCACCAAACGATTGACCAAAAATCTTGCCTTTAGCACTTAAGCCATCAGATGATTTTTTCTTGATTTTTAATAAATCATCAGCAAAGCCAACTGTGCCAAAGATAATTGCCGTGGTAACAATAATCCATAAATAGTCGTTTGACCAATCACCCCAAATGAGAATGCTTATTACAAAAGCAAATAGAATCATAACTCCACCCATAGTCGGAGTTCCAGCTTTAGATCCGTGATCAGGGCCAAAATTTCTTATAACTTGGTTAATTTGATACTGCTTTAATCGATCAATGAAAAAATGTCCAAGAGTAAGTGTGATAAACAGTGCTGCTAGCATTGCCAGTACAGCACGAACAGTTAGATAATGTAGTACGTCAAAACCCGGATCAATTTGGGTTAGTAGGGTAAGTAGCTCTAAAAACATTAGTCGATATCGTTAATTGATATAAGCTCTAATTTAAAAATAAGAATAGATTCTGTTGATAAAGAACCACGTTGAGCATCACCATAGATTTGATAATAAGGTGCGATAAGTGTGCGCTTTTCGCCTACCTGCATTTGCAAAACTGCACTATCAACAATTTCAATAATTTTTCCAGTTCCAGGTGCGAATAAAAGTGGATCTGAACCATCACGCATATTTGTACCATCGTCAAGATCAATTGATAAAGATACTTTTACTAAATCACCTTTGTTTGGTTTATCACCATCTCCATTTTGAGTGATTTCAACAAAATGCCCTGCGTCTGCTGCCTTTGTGTTTGGATAGTTTTTTGCAACAAACTTTATAAGTTTTTCTCGCTTTTTAGCTTTTTTAGCCTCTTCTTTTGCAGAAAACTTTGAATTTTCTTTTTGAAATGCGGCTTCGTCGGTTTTAAAGTTTTTAGCTTTTTCTCCAACTCTAATAATTTTTACTTTGCGAATAAAGTCGTCTTGTTTAATAGAATTTACTACATCCATACCTTTAACAACGTGACCAAACACTGTGTGTTTGCCATCAAGCCATGGAGTGGCTTTATGAGTAATAAAAAATTGCGAACCGTTAGTATTTGGTCCAGAATTTGCCATAGATAAAATACCGCTGCTATCGTGTTTTAGATCGGTTATTTCATCAATAAAATCATATCCAGGTCCTCCTGTGCCATTGCCTTTTGGATCGCCGCCTTGAATCATGAAATCGTTAATTACACGGTGAAATTTCAGGCCATTGTAGAATGGTTTGCCAATTTGAATATTTGAATGTTTTGTACCTTCAGCTAAGCCTGCAAAGTTAATTACTGTAAGCGGGGTTTTGTCATATGCAAGTTTGACAATAATATCACCCTTGTTGGTGTGTAAGTTAGCGTACAAACCATCGTCTAGTTCAGCGTGGGTTTGGGTAAGGAAAAATAGGGTAAATAATGATAGAAAAAAGCGCATGTTTTTATCGGAAAAATTCATTATGATACCCAATAGTTATACAAAATTTAAATTAAAAATACGTTAAAATACACACCTACAATTAATGTTGATAAAGGACTAATAAAATGGCATTATTAATTACTGATGAATGTATTAACTGCGATGTTTGTGAGCCAGAGTGCCCAAATGATGCGATTTATATGGGTGATGAAATCTATGAGATTGATCCAGATAAATGTACTGAGTGTGTAGGCCACTTTGATGAGCCACAATGTGTTGAGGTTTGTCCAGTAGATTGTTGCTTACCAGATCCTGATCGTGTGGAAACTGAAGAAGAGCTATTAGCAAAGATTCAATAATTATAAATTAGATATTAAAAAAGGCGACCAATGGTCGCCTTTTTTGTTGCTCAAGAATTTATCAATCAAGAGTTGCTTTAAGAGCTGATAGACATAAAGCAATATTTTCCTTTCTTGAAGCGTGACCCATAAGGCCGATACGCCATACTTTGCCAGCATATGCGCCTAATCCTGCACCAATTTCAAGATTGTAATCGTTTAAAAGGGTAGAGCGTACTTCGGCGTCATTAGCCCCATCAGGAATAATCACTGAGTTTAATTGTGGCAATCTATCTTCTTTATTAACTAAGAATTTAATACCCATAGCCTCAAGACCATCTCTTAATTCTTCATGATTTTTGGTATGACGATCCCACGCATTTTCCAAACCTTCTTCTTGCAGCATAACTAAAGATTCATGTAGGCCGTATAGAGTATTTACTGGAGCAGTGTGATGGTATGTTCTTTGCGCACCTTCACCCCAATATCCCATTACTAGATTAAGATCTAAAAACCAAGAAGTAACAGGTGTTTTTCTATTAGTAATTTTGTTAATTGCACGCTCACCAATTGAAATTGGTGAAATACCTGGCATTGCCGATAGACACTTTTGTGAGCCAGAGTAGATTGCATCAATTTCCCATTCGTCAACTTTAAGCTCACTACCAGCTAATGAAGTTACTGCATCAACAATGGTAATGCAATCGTTATCATGGGCGATTTTACAAAGAGATTTGGCATCAGATTTTGCACCAGTTGAGGTTTCAGCATGTACAAATGCTAGAATTTTTGCATCAGGATTATCTTTAAGTGCTTGTTCAACCTTATCTGTTGAAACCGCTGTGCCCCAATCATCTTCAACAACAACAGCTTCGCCACCAAAACGTGTGATATTTTCCTTCATACGCATGCCAAATACACCATTAATACACACAACTACTTTATCGCCTGGTTCAACTAGATTGGCAAAACAAGTTTCCATACCTGCAGAACCTGGAGCCGATACTGGCATAGTAAGTTCATTTTCAGTTTTAAATGCGTATTGCAAACCTTTTTTAGTTTCGTCCATCATGCCAACAAATGCAGGATCAAGATGACCAATAGTAGGTCTGGCCATTGCAGATAAAATTCTTGGGTGTACATCAGAAGGGCCTGGGCCCATTAATGTGCGAATTGGTGGATTAAATGATTTCATAATTCTAAGTATTTAATATGGTTAATAATAAAAATAAGTAATTATAATTGTTTGCATGCAAATACTTGAGCAATTATCTCACGCTTTACCTAAGGATATTATTCTCACCGGTGATGAGCGTACTCGCCCATTTGAATGCGATGGGTTGAGTGTATACAGACAAAAGCCTTTAGCTGTAGTATTGCCTGAAACTATAGATCAAGTTAAAACCACACTTAAGATTTGCAGGGAAAATAATACTCCAATAGTTACACGTGGTGCTGGAACAGGTTTGTCTGGTGGGGCAATGCCACTTGAAGAAAGCGTGGTACTTGGTTTGTCTAAACTTAGAAAAATTAAATCCATTGATACAGAAAACAAACTTGCCGTGGTTGAGCCTGGAGTAAGAAATATATCTATTAGTGAGGCGGCAGAAAAATATGGCCTTTATTATGCTCCGGACCCTTCATCACAAATAGCTTGTACTATTGGCGGTAATGTTGCGGAAAACTCAGGTGGTGTGCATTGTTTGAAATATGGACTTACTGTGCATAATGTTGAGGCAATAAAAATGTTAACTATTGACGGGAAAGAATTATCTCTTAGTCGTAGTGATGATGGAATTGGACTTTTAGCACTTATGAATGGCTCTGAAGGTTTGCTTGGGGTTATTACCGAGATAACCGTTAAACTTACTAACACTCCAGATACGGCCAAACTTGTTATGGCTGGGTTTGATACTGTTAGAGATTGTGCCAATGCAGTAGCAAACATTATTAAAGCTGGGGTGGTGCCTGCAGGTCTTGAAATGATGGATAGTTTTGCAACAAGTGCTGCTGAAGATTTTGCTCAGGTTGGATATTCAAAAGATGCCAAAGCTTTACTACTATGTGAGCTTGATGGCAAGCAGAGTGAAGTTGATAAAGAGCTAGATTTGGTTCTGTCAATCTTGAATGGCGCTTCAAGTATTAAAGTTGCAAAAAATGACAAAGAAAGATTAGACTTCTGGAAAGGCAGAAAATCAGCTTTCCCTGCAGTTGGCAGACTGTCTCCTGATTATTATTGTATGGATGGTACTATTCCAAAGCGTCATTTGGCAGATATGCTAGAAAAAATAACTGAGCTATCAAAAAAATATGGTTTAAGAGTTGCAAATGTTTTTCATGCTGGAGATGGTAATCTGCACCCACTGATTTTGTATGATGCAAATATTGCAGGTGAACTTGAAAAAACCGAAGAGTTCGGCACTGAAATATTAAAATTAAGTGTAGACATGGGTGGTGCAATCACTGGAGAGCATGGAGTTGGAGTTGAAAAGCTTGATGCAATGTGCCATCAGTTTGATAATAAAGAATTAGAAATATTTCACAAGATTAAAAAAGTTTTTGATCCTAATTCATTGCTTAACCCTGGCAAAGCTGTACCAGAATTGCACCGCTGTGCCGAGTTGGGTGCGATGCATGTACATCATGGCAAATTACCGCATCCTGAGTTGGAGCGTTTCTAATGAATCGTATTAACCAATTGCAAGAATTAGTTAAAGCAAATGATAGTCTGCATATTAGTGCAGAGTTGTTGGATTATTCTGGAATTGTTGCATACCATCCTGAAGAGCTAGTTATTACTGTTAAAGCCGGAACTAAAGTTACTGATATAAATAAAGAATTGGCTAAAAATAATCAAGCTTTTAGTTTTTATATAGAAGATGGTAATAAATCAATTGGATCGATGTATGCAAATGGATCAAGTGATTTTGCTGATAGTGTTTTGGGTGTTAAATTAATTGATGGTAACGCAGATTTATTAAACTTTGGTGGCCAAGTAATGAAAAACGTTGCAGGCTATGATGTTGCTAGACTTTTGGTTGGATCGAAAGGCAAGATGGCAATGATAACTGAGATTAGTTTTAAAGTTATGCCTAAAACGTATGTTGGTAATCTTACAAAGCCAAGTAAAAATTCTACAACATCTGATCTGCACAAGTCTTTTGCAGAGAAGTTAAAACTTGTATTTGACCCGAAAAATATCTTTAATTAATGCAAACCCACTCAATTAATAACTTTAAAGCCAATGAGATTATTCGCAAATGCGTGCATTGTGGTTTTTGCCTTGCAACATGTCCAACATATCAGTTATTGGGTGATGAGAGAGATTCTCCTAGAGGTAGAATTTATTTAATTAAATCCATGTTAGAAGATAATATATCTTCTGATAAAACTACCAAACATTTAGATAGATGTTTAACCTGTAGATCTTGTGAGACTACTTGTCCATCTGGGGTTGAGTATCACCAGTTGCTAGATATTGGTAGAGAAAAAATAGATAGCAAAAGATCTTTATGGCAAAAAGCTTATCGCTACTCTGTACGTAAAGTGCTAACTACTCCGATGCTGTTTAACCCTATAGGAATATTGTTCAAACATTCGGATATTAAAGGTAATGCAATTAAAGCAGAAAGAGTGATTGGTAAAGTGTTGCTACTTGGTGGTTGCGTGCAGCCAAAACTAGCTCCAAACATTAATCATAGTATTAAAAATATTTTAGCTAAATTAAATTATGCAGTGGTGGAAACGCCGCAAAAGCAGTGCTGTGGAGCGGTTGACCAACATTTGAGTGCAACTAAAGAAGCAATAACAAAAGTTAAAAGCAATATTGATTCATGGTTGGATATAGAGTCTGATTATATTATCTCTAGCGCTAGTGGTTGTGGGCTAATGGTTAAGGATTATCCAGAGTTGTTTAACAAGAATGATGAGTATTACCAAAAAGCTTTAATGCTTTCAGCAAAGACTGTTGATGTTTCTCAGTTCTTAGCCGATAAAGATTTAAGTATATTTACCCCTGAAAAAGTAAAAATTTCTTATCATGAGCCGTGTACTTTGCAACATGGTCAAAAACTATCAGGACTTGTAGAATCAATACTTACTAAGCTTGGATACGATCTACCAAATATAGATGACTCTCATCTGTGTTGCGGGTCTGCAGGCACTTATTCTATTTTTGAAAAAGATATGGCCAACAAGTTAAAAACTAACAAACTTGATAATCTTAACTCTTCAGATCCGCAAATTATTGTAACTGCAAACATCGGTTGTTTAATGCACTTGCAAAAGGACAGTAAAATACCGGTTAAACATTGGGTTGAGTTATTAAATGGGTAGAAGAAGAAAATTCAAAGCTAAATCTTACGAACTAGAAATAGAATCTTTATCACACGAGGGTAGGGGTATTGCTCATCTTGAAGATAAGGTGATATTTGTATCTGGTGCATTACCTGGGGAAAAGGTTATTGCCAATAGATCTTTCTCGCGTGCTAAATTTGAAGAGGCAGATGTTGAAGATATTATTATTGCATCTGCTAAGCGTATTGAGCCTAAATGCGAGGTTTTTGGCATTTGTGGAGGCTGTTCTTTTCAGCACTTATCAAGCGATGATCAGATTGCTGCAAAAGGCGAATGGCTTAAAGATGTATTTTTAAAACAGGCAAAAACCGAGACGAAAAATTGGCTCAAGCCTTTGCAAGTTGAGAGTTGGGGTTATAGACGCAAAGCTCGCCTTGGAATTCGCTTTGTGCGTAAAAAAGATAAAGTTCTTGTTGGCTTTAGAGAGAAAAAATCATCATTTATTGCCAATATGAATAGATGTGAAGTTTTGCATCCATCTATTGGTGAAAATTTAGAAGTATTAGCAGAAGCAATTGAAAAATTATCTATTAGAGAAAATGTTCCACAATTTGAAGTGGCAATTGCAGAAGATGCAACTATTCTTATACTGCGCCACCTTGAGCCTTTAACTGCTAAAGATGA
>CAYOFV010000016.1:9383-25041 GCA_964403565.1 uncultured Piscirickettsiaceae bacterium
AATGCTGAATTCTATCAAGCAGATTTATTTAAAGAAGTAGAAGGCTTTTCTTGGTTTAGAGGCAAGAAGTACAACAAAGCACTAATTGATCCTGCACGCTCAGGAGCGATTGAGATTGTAGAACTATTACCAAAACTAGGTGTTGAAAGATTAGTCTATGTTTCATGCAATCCTGCAACTTTAGCGCGTGATAGCGAAAAGCTAATTGAGCTAGGTTATACTTTGGATACTGCAGGAGTTATGGATATGTTTCCACAAACTGCACACGTTGAATCTATAGCATTATTTACCAAGTGATAAGTATAGACATAAAAAATCAAACTCTAGAATATGCTGGTAAATCTTACCAAATCAGTAGTGCAAAAAATGGCACGGGTAATAAGAAAGGGTCGTTCTGCACTCCCTTAGGAAGATTTAAGATTGCTGAAAAAATTGGTAGTAATTTAGAGATAAATTCAGTATTGGTTGCAAGAGAGGCAACTGGCGAGATATACAATTCAAGTATGTCAGAACAATTTCCAGATAGAGATTGGATTCTAACTCGTATATTGTGGCTTGACGGTATTGATAAGCATAATAAAAACACAAAAGATAGATATATTTACATCCATGGTTCTCCCGATGAAACTCCAGTAGGAGTGCCAGGATCAAAGGGCTGTATTCGTATGCTTAATAAAGATATTATTGAGTTGTTTGATGCGGTTGAAAGTGGCGAAGAAGTAGTTATAATTGAATAATGTCTAAACTTATTCAATACTTACCGGCAAAGGCGCAACAGCGTTTGCAAGAAAACCCCGATGCGGTACTGATTGACATTCGTTGTTATGCAGAAAACAAGTTTGTTGGCAGACCAATAGAATGTATTTTTATCCCTTGGGTTGATGAGCCTGATTGGGAGCCAAATGAAGATGAGTTTGTTGCAGCGGTCAAACGCTTTATTGGCGGTAGTAATAGTAATGTTTTAGATACAGAAATTATTCTTATTTGCCGTAGTGGTTATCGTTCTGATGATGCTGGCAAATGCCTTGTAAATCACGGTTTTACCAATGTTGCTCATATTGTTAGCGGCTTTGAAGGTGATCTTGATGAGAATGACCAACGTGGCAATGTGAACGGTTGGCGACATGATGGTATGCCTTGGGTGCAATGCTAGATAGCATTAAGCTTTTTACCCATCCTCGGGTACTTACAATGTTGTTTTTAGGATTCTCTGCCGGAATTCCTATCTTGCTTATTTTCTCAACACTTGGGTTGTGGCTAAATGAAGCTGGAGTAGCTAAATCTACTATTACATATTTTTCATGGGCGGCACTTGGGTACTCATTTAAATTTGTCTGGGCACCACTAGTAGATAGACTGCCAATACCAATTCTAACCAACACACTTGGAAGAAGACGCTCTTGGATGTTAGTTGCGCAGCTATCAATTATTGCTTCAATTTTATTAATGTCATCATCTGACCCACAAGCCAGTGTGGATAATTTAGAAATTATGGCATATGGTGCGGTATTACTTGGATTTTCATCAGCTACACAAGATATTGTGATTGATGCTTATCGTATTGAATCTGCTAATAAGAACATGCAATCAATGCTATCAGCTACTTATATTGCTGGATATAGAATCGGTATGCTAGTGGCTGGTGCTGGAAGTTTGTTTATAGCAAGTTATTTTGGTTCTACTAAAGAGTTATATAGTTTTTCTGCATGGTCAAGTACCTATGTATTGATGGCGCTGGTTATGCTAGTTGGAGTTGCTACCACTATTATTATTAAAGAACCAGAGTCAAGCTCTAAACAAAGTGACTATACAGCTACTGATTACTTAAGATTTTTTGCATTGTTTTTAATTGTAGTTGTTAGTTTTATCACAACATTTAATTTACTTGCAGATGTAGTTGTAAGTGTTAAGTCAAGTTTAACTGAGATGTTTAATAACAAAAATCTAGCTGGATTTATATCTGGAACTTTGCGTATGCTCTTATCAATAGCCGGAGCATATATTGCAACTAGAATACTAATAGCTCTAAATTTAGTTAATAAACCTATGGTTGACAGTACTTATGTAGATCCAGTTAAAGATTTCTTTAAGCGTTACGGTATGAGTGCTGCACTGTTATTATTAGCAGTAATTGGTCTTTATCGTATAAGTGATATTGTACTTGGGGTGATGGCTAATATTTTTTATCAAGATATGGGTTTTACCAAGGTTGAGATAGCTAGTATTTCCAAAACATTTGGTTTGTTTATGACAATTGCCGGTGGATTTGTTGGTGGAGTTATGGCCAATCAAATTGGTGTATATAGAGTTTTATTTTTAGGCGCCTTACTTTCAGCCCTTACTAATTTATTGTTTGTAGTTCTTGCTAATGTTGGTAATGATATTATTTGGCTCTACATAACTATCACTATGGATAACCTTTCTGCCGGGATTGCTGGCGCTGCATTTATTGCATTTTTATCTAGCCTTACTAATATTAAGTTTACTGCGGTTCAGTATGCAGTTTTTTCTTCACTTATGACTTTAATTCCAAAAGCATTTGGAGGTTACTCAGGCTCAATTGTGGATAGTATTGGTTATAGTGAATTTTTTATATTAACAACACTCATCGGTTTACCAATATTGTATTTGGTGTATAAAACTAAGGCATATATAAAATGAGTCTAGGTCCAATAATGATGGATGTATCAGGCTACACACTTACTGATACTGAAAAATCACAATTAGCTCAATCATCAATTGGTGGTGTAATTTTATTTACTCGTAATTTCGAATCGATTGAGCAGGTTAAATCCTTAATTAAATCTATACGTGATGTTAATAAAGATCTGCTTATAGCAGTTGATCATGAAGGTGGGCGAGTACAGCGTTTTCGTGAAGGTTTTACTCAAATTCCAGCTATGGGTAGGCTTGGAATTTTGTATGATCAAGATCCAGATTTGGCCATAGATAAAGCTTTTTCTTGTGGTTTTGTTCTAGCATATGAGCTCTTGGATATAGATATAGATTTTTCTTTTGCTCCTGTACTTGATCTTGATTATGGCAATTCAGAGGTTATAGGAGACAGGGCGTTTCATTCTAATCCTGAAGCGGTAGTTAAGCTTGCATCTAGTTTTGTAAAAGGTATGCATGAAGCTGGTATGAAATCTGTAGGCAAGCATTTTCCAGGCCATGGATTTGTAAGTGTTGATTCTCATATTGGATTGCCAGTTGATGAGCGCGAAATGGATGAAATTCGTATTGATATCGAGGCTTTTAAAGGTCTTATTGATAATGATCTGGATGGGATTATGCCAGCACACGTTATCTATTCTAAGGTTGATGATAAACCTGCGGGATTTTCAGAAAAATGGATAAAAGATATTTTAATAAGTCAGTTAGGATTTGCAGGAGTTATTTTTAGCGATGATCTATCCATGCAAGGTGCGCATTTTATTAAAGATATAGGTGATAGGGTAGATGCAACACTTAATAGTGGCTGTGATATGGCGCTTATTTGTAATCATCCAGAGTTAGTTTCGCAAGTTATTGATAAAAAATATTCTAAAAGTGAGAAGCTATACTCAATGAAAGGGATTAGAAATCCAAATGTTGATAAAATAGATTACTCAGATCACCTACAAAAAATACAGGAGTTGTTGTGAGCGAAAATAAAGATAAGGATTTTGAAATAAGACTATTAGGCGCAGTAAGACAAACACTTATAGCTGTTGCTAAGGACACAATGACACAACCTGGACTTAAACACCCACTTAGTGAAAATACTCAGAAAATGATTACTGACTGCCTTGATATTGTAACTTCAAGACAAATGGCAATCGAGAAAGATTCAGGCAATCATTCTAAAATGAAACCGGTTTATACTGATGAGCAAACAGTGCAGAGCTTTTCGGTTGACGATCTTAAAAAAACTCTAAATTAGATTTATTTTTCAGCAAGCCTTGCTTGCTGAATTAAACAAACTCTAGATTAGCATACGAGCTAATCAACCATTTAGTGCCTGCGGTTTTAAATTTAATCTGAATTCTTGCACTATCGCCACTGCCCTCAAAATTAAGTACAGTTCCATACCCAAATTTTGCGTGCTTGACTGTTGCGCCTACTTTGGCATTAGTATCAGAACTAGGAGCTATGTCCTGATTAAACATATCATCAGATTTAAAACTATCTTCTCTTACGTGATATTTTTGCTTAATTTCATTTAGATACTCATTTGGAATCTCATCTAAGAACCTTGAAGGGTATGCATAAATTGATTGCCCATGTAAGAAACGCTTAATTGCATGACTTAGTGTGAGTTTGACTTTTGCACGAGTCATACCAACATAGCAAAGACGCCTTTCTTCATCCATAAGATGTGGTTCATCTTTTGACTGCCTTGAAGGAAATAAATCCTCCTCTAGCCCAACGAGATAAACATGATTAAATTCAAGGCCTTTGGCTGAGTGAATGGTCATTAATTGCACATTTTGATTATTAGCCTGACTTGCTTCACCGCTAGAATCAAGAGATGCTAGCGAGATAAATCCCATAGTTTCACTTAGGGTTTCATCTTCATGTACATATTGTTTAGCAGCAGAAATTAACTCGTCGAGATTTTCTTTTTTACTACCAGCCTTGTCAGACTTGTCGTTTTCATAGTGTTGATAAAGTCCAGATGCCTTGTTTACATGTTCAATTTTTTCACTCAAATCGAAGTTACCTACATCATCAGCTATTTGCTCAATAAGATTGATAAAGCCATTTAACGCATTTGCAGCTCTAGTTGGTAATGTCTGGGCAACTTGAGTCGCTGCACTAAAAAGATTTGTATGATTAGTATTTGCAAAATCTCGAACTTTTTGAATAGTTGCATTACCAATACCACGAGTTGGAAAGTTTACTATTCTTTCAAATGCAACATTATCAGCTTTATTTTCAATTAAGCGTAGATAGCACAACGCATCTTTAATTTCAGCACGCTCAAAGAATCTTAGTCCACCATAGATAATATACGGAATATTGTGTTTAATTAATAGTTCTTCAAATACTCGTGATTGTGCGTTTGATCTATATAGAATTGCACATTCGTTAGGATTTACTCCAGAGTTAATCTGTTTTTCAATACTGCTAACTACATAACTAGCCTCATCTGTTTCTGTACGCGCCTCAAATAAATCAATTAATTCACCATTGCCACTATCAGTCCATAAAGACTTGCCCATGCGGTTAGAGTTGTTGGCAATTAATGCATTTGACGCGTTAAGAATATTTCCAGTAGAGCGATAGTTTTGTTCTAATCGAACGGTTTCTAGTGGAATAAAGTCGGTTTCTAATTTGGTAATATTTTCAATTTTTGCACCACGCCATCCATAAATTGATTGGTCATCATCACCTACACAAAAAACTTTATTATCCCCATTGAATAATAATTTAATCCATTTGTATTGGATGGTATTGGTATCTTGAAACTCATCAACTAATATATGCTCAAAGCGCTTTTGATAATGACTAAGCACATCTTGATTGTTTTTTAATAACTCATAACTACGAACTAAAAGCTCTGCAAAATCGATTAAATCATTATTCTTGCAATGATTTTCGTACAACTCAAAAACTTTAACACTTTGTTTTACAAAGAAGTTATATCCTGGATCGATATCTTGAGGTCTTATACCTTCATCTTTTTGCTGATTAATAAACCATTGAATTTTACGAACTGGATATTTAGCCTCATCAATATTATTTTCTTTCATTAAGCGTTTCACAATACGAAATTGATCTTGCGCATCAAGAATTTGAAAATTTTTGCTAAGATTTACTTTATCAAAATGTGTGCGTAAAAGCCTATGTGCCAGCCCATGAAAGGTACCTAAAAACATTGATTGCACTGGTCGTCTTAGTAGCGACTCTAAGCGCTCACGCATTTCCTTTGCAGCCTTGTTAGTAAAGGTTACTGCTAGAATTGCATCGGGGTGAGTATTTTTTTCTAATATTAAATAAGCAACCCTATGTGTAAGCACTCTAGTTTTGCCAGAGCCTGCACCAGCTAGTATTAATGCATTCTTATCATCATCAAGTGTTACTGAAAGATGTTGTTTGTCATTAAGTCCAGAAGTAATTGAGGATAAATTCATAATTTTTTCTTGAATATTTGAATTAAATGGTTATAATATTACCTTTCTCTTATGTCAGCCAGAACTAGGTAGATGTAAGCAAACAAAATTATAAACATTAATTTAAGGAGAACAGTCTTGACTTACTACGAAGGTGTTAAAAAAATGGAAGAAATGGGCGTTAACGACAACTACATTCAAGGTTGGGTAGCGGGCTATTTAAATAATCCTGAAATCGAAGAACAAAGAATTACTGATGAGTGGGAAGCGGGCTACGAAGATGGTAAAGAGCATTCAGATGCAAACTTTGCAAACTACTGCTAATATCCTTAATTATTAAGATATTTTAAAAGCCCCGTTATCGGGGCTTTTTTGTGTATGCAAGATAATTGGCAAGCAAAATCTAGAAAAGTTTTAAAAACTGCTCATGAGTGTAATGAGTATTTCAATACTGATGTTTTTCAAGATAATAATTTTGGTATAAAAATTCCGCTAGAATTTGCTGAAAAAATAGAAAAAAACAATAAGTTAGACCCTTTATTAAAGCAGGTTTGTCCACAAAAGAGTGTAGATAGTCTTAATTTCTCACAAGAGCCATTAAACGATAAAAATCACTCTCCAGTTGCTGGCCTTATTCATAAATATAAAAATCGCGCACTGCTCATTGCCTCAAGGGTGTGCAGTATTCATTGCCAATATTGTTTTCGACAAAATTTTCCCTACTCAGATAATGACGGATATAGCAATCTAGATAATATAGTTGCTTATTTAAACAAGCATACTGAAATTAACGAAGTTATTCTTAGTGGTGGCGACCCATTAAGCTTAAATGATGAAAAATTAGAAAAACTAGTTAGTGTTATTGGAAATATTGAACATATGGATACTTTGCGTATTCATAGTAGATCCATTGTAGTTGTCCCAAGTAGAATAACTAATGAATTTATAGATATTATTAATAATTGTCAAAAAAATTTAATAGTTGTAACTCATATTAACCATGCAAGTGAAATTGGTGAAGATTTTAAGAAAAATATCGATAAATTAAACAGTGTAACCCTGCTTAATCAGTCTGTTTTATTAAAGGGGGTTAATGATGATATTGCCACGCTTAAAGATTTGAGTTTGAGATTGCATTCTGTAAAAATTCTGCCTTATTATCTACATATGCTAGATAAAGTAAAAGGCGCTGAGAATTATCTAGTAGATGATGCTAAAGCACATGATTTGCATAACAAACTTAAGCAAGAGTTAAGCGGGTATCTAGTGCCAAGACTGGTTAGGGATAATGAAGGAAAATCTAAAGATTGGCTACTTTAGTATCGCATTTTCTAGGAACTTAGTATCAACTTCACCCATCTTAAAGTCTACTAATTTACCCTCTGGGTTATATACATAGGTTGTTGGCATGCCAAATACATCGCCAAAACCACTAAATTGTGGGCCATTATGTTTATCAAACATAACAATTGGATAACTTACTAAAAAAGTATTGGTAAATTCAACAATGCTTTTCTTATCAGCTTGCTCATAATCAAGACCAATTACAAGAACTTTTTCACTATTATTGTCAAAAAAATCAACAAAAGCTGGAATCTCTTTAAGACAAGGTGGGCACCAGGTAGCCCAGAAGTTAATAATAAGATATTTGCCATCAGTTGATTCGTCAGTATAAGTATTACCCTCGATATCAATTAGAGAAAAATCCGGTTTTTTTATTTGTTTTTCCTTACTCCAAAGCGCTGAAGCTTTATCCACAATTTCATTGACGGTAATTGCTTGCACAAAACCAAGTGGCGATATTAGAATTAGAGTTATAAATATTTTTTTAATCATCGGAATAACCATGTCAACATTAATCTATCACAATCCAAGGTGCTCAAAATCACGAACAACTTTAGCTATTTTAGAAGAAAAGGGTGTGGACTTTGAGGTAATTAAATATCTCGACACCCCGCCAACTAAGGAAGAATTAATTGCACTACTTAGTGATTTAAATTTTAAGCCACGTGAGCTTATGCGTACAGGCGAAAGTGAATATAAAGAACTTGGTTTAAATGATAAAAACCTAACTGACTATCAGTTGATAGATGCTATGTTAACAACGCCAAAATTAATTGAACGACCAATTGTTCGAACCGCTAAAGGAGTTGTTATTGGCCGTCCACCAGAAAATGTTTTAACTATTATTTAATCATCAACAATAAGAGTAGAAAGATGTCCACCTCTACCCTCGATGTTTGATAGATAAATATCTTCAAGTCCGTCAACTACAGAGTTTTTAACTTCTTCATCTGCAAGTAAGTTATTACTCCAGTTTTTAACCTTAGTTAGGTTATCTAAAGATAGTGCGCCATCTGTAAATTCATCAATCCAGTCTAGGCGCATGAAAATTGGTGCAATTGCAGCGTCGATAATATTAAATTCACTACCATTAAAGAAATTACCCTCACCCAGAATTGACTCAATACGGCGAAGCTTTTTAAACAATGCTTCTTTTGCATTTAAAAACTTTTCTTCATCGCCACCGGCAATGGGCATCATTTGTTCAATCATGCCAGAGATAAACTCAATCCATGCACGATTTTTTGCTTTTTGAATGTTATCTTCAGGGTGCATATTTGTATTGCCAATATCGTTGATAAATTCAGAAATAACGGCAGACTCAAAAATAATTTCGTTATCAGCTTTTAATAATGGCACTTGCCCTGTAGGAGAAATCTCTTTAAACCAATCTGGCGGATCCATGATATTAATATAATTTATATCATAATCAATACCTTGTTTTTCTAACAAAATCACCGCGCGTTGGGCAAATGGACAAAGTTTAAAGCTAATAAGTTCTAGTTTCATAATGATATTTGTTATTGTTTGATGCGATTATACCGCCAACTATTAGCAAGTATTTTGCTCTTCTGCAAGGCGGGCAATCAAAATATTGATTGAGCATAGGCAAAACTATGTGATTGAAATATTTTAATTGTCCAACGTGCTCAGAAAGGCAAAAGGCGCTGCTAATCACGATGGTAGGGATGGTTGGTTAATAACGAATGTGCGCGATAAATTTGCTCAACTGCCAAAAGTCTAGCCATTGAGTGTGGCAAGGTAAGGTTGGATAATCCCCAGCTTTGATTTGCATGCTGTTTAACCTTGTCGCTTAATCCGTCTGCACCACCTATAAGTAGTGCAACATTTTCACCATTTAATTGCCAATTGTTAAGATTTTGGGCAATTGCCTTAGTTGTATGTTGCTTGCCTTTTTCATCAAAAGCAATAATTAGATTAGCACCCTTGCAAGCATTTATTAGCAACTCGCCCTCAAGTTCTTTAATTTTATTAATATCACTACCTTTGTGCTTTTGTGCATCGATTGTAATTAGATTAAAGTTAAGAGATTTTGGCAGTTGTTTTTGGTAATGATCAATGCCAGTTTGTATCCAGCTAGGCATTTTTTTACCTATGCAGATTAAGTTAATCTTCATCTTTTGTTGATGACCAAAGTTTTTCTAGTTTGTAAAATTCTCTAGTTTTCTCAGTCATAACATGCACAACAACTTCGGCTAAATCTACCAAAGCCCAATCACCTTGCTCTACACCTTCAATACCTAGTACTTTCATTCCAGAGCGCTTTGCGTCTATTTTTATATTGTTGGCAATACCGCGTACATGCTGAGTAGAACGGCCTGTGGCAATAACAATTGCTTCCATATCAGCACTTTTATCCAGTACTTTAAGGGTAATAACATCTTGCGCCTTAAGTTCTTCAAGGGTTTCGTTAACTGCAGCTAGTTGATCTTCTAAATTCATAATTTTTTAATATAGTTAATAACATTCTCAGGCACAAGTCCTGTAAGGTTTTTGTGCTCGATTATTTTACCGCGAATATCACTTGATGATATGTCTAGCATCTTGCCTTTAGAAAAATATATGTATCCGCTATTTTTCTTTTTTAATTTATCTTTATTGTTTGTTAATTTAAACCCAAAAGTATCTAGTTCATTATGTTTAACGCCAGGCCTATCAATAACTATTAAATGACAAAATTTATAAAATTTGTCAAAATCCCTCCAAGTGCTAAAGTTTGCATAACTATCGGCACCAATAATCAAACCAATGGATTGATTTGGATATTCTTTGGTAATTTCATTTAATGAGTTAATTGTGTATGAATCATCGTCTCTATCAATTTCACGCAGGTCAATTTCTATACTTGTATTTTTTATAGATAACTCCAGCATTTCAATACGCTGATTGTTAGAAAAATTAAGACCATCTTTATGCACTGGGTTGGCGCAAGGCATGATAAATAATCTTTCTAAATCTAGCTCTGATTTGATAGCTATTGCATTTTCAATGTGCCCAAGATGTACTGGGTCAAATGATCCGCCAAAAAAACCAATCATAACATTGCCTTAATCTCGCTTGCAGTTATTGCACTAGTAGGGTAGGCGATATAACCATTTGCCATACCGTTAATATAATTTACAAAATCATCTTCATTGTCTATTAGTAGATAAGCATTGCCTGATTTTTGTTCACCCATGGTGCTCACAACTTCATCGCCATAATCATGCCCGCAATGCAAAATTACATCATCATCAATGGTTTTTAATTTTTGCATTGATGAGAAAAAATCATACACACTTCCGCCAGGCATATGACAATGCCCAGCTCCATAAATAAATAAAGTATCTCCGGCAATTAAATGCTTATCTAGTAGGTAACACACTCCACCAGCAGTATGCCCCGGAGTGTTTATAACTTTTGCTTTAGTATTACCAAGAGCAAGTTCATCACCATCATCAATAGTAGTAAAAGTTGAGCTCAGGTCTAAATAAGGTACTTCGTTTTTACCTACAAAGATCTCAGCCCCAGTTTTTTGCTGAATTTCATCAGCAGCTCCACTATGATCACCATGCCAATGAGTAAGCCAAATTTGTGTTAATTTATAGCCTTTATTTTCAACATTTTGAATAAATTTATCTGCCTCCCATGCAGGGTCAACTATTGCACAAGTCTTTGACTCATGATCAAAGATAAAATGAATTGAATTCTCATACAAGCCTATGTGGTACCAAACTTCTAGAGTAAATTCTTTTTCATTAAATGTTTTTTCCATAATAAAACAAAATTTTACCTATATTTATATTGACTAATATTAATTAGAGTATATAATTTACACCTTTGCTTTAAACCAGCGTTTGGGGCTATAGCTCAGCTGGGAGAGCGCAACACTGGCAGTGTTGAGGTCAGCGGTTCGATCCCGCTTAGCTCCACCAAGCAAATATTATGTCCGGTTCGTCTATCGGTTAGGACCCAAGGTTTTCATCCTTGTAAGAGGGGTTCGATTCCCCTACCGGATGCCACATTAATAAAAGCCTAGCTCACAAGCTAGGCTTTTTTATTTCAAAAGCTTTTTCAATTGTATTAAAATGCTTTTTGTCGCGTTCGTCTAGTCAGGCCCAGGACCCCAGGATTTCATCCTGGTAACAGGAGTTCAAATCTCTTACGCGACGCCAAATTACTTCGCCTTTTTTCTTTCTACGGCGTCAAATCACTAAATTATTTCAATCACATAGAGTGGTGCTATGCTCAATCAATAATTTAGCAATTTTCCTTGTATAAAGAAAAAATACTCGTAATTACATTTGTGCGTGGCAAGAAAAATGCCAAGTAAAATACTTTGCATGAGTTTGTTAAATGTAATTATCCCAGATCGACTTAAAGGTCAGCGTATTGATAGTGCTTTGTCGTACATGCTGCCAGATTATTCGCGCTCTAAAATAACTTCCTGGGTTAAGGCTGGCAAAGCTTTAATTAATGATAATAAATTCAAACCTAAAGATAAAGCAGAAGGTGGGGAGATTGTATCTATTGTTATTGAAAAAGAAGTTTCTAACAATTGGATTGCTCAAGACATTCCTATAGATATTGTCTTTGCAGATGAAGATGTAATTGTTGTAAACAAGCCTGTTGGTTTAGTAACTCATCCTGGTGCCGGAAATACTACAGGCACTCTTGCTAATGCAATACTGCATCACTTTCCTGAAAATGCAAATCTTGATCGCGCTGGCATTGTGCACAGACTCGATAAAAATACCTCTGGCCTTATGGTTGTAGCTCGTAGTGAAATTGCACAAAAAAGATTGGTAGAGCAGTTGCAAACTCATAGCGTGTCGCGCGAATATTCTGCAATAGTTTATGGTCATATGATTTCAGGTGGTACAGTAGATGAGCCAATTGGTCGCGATGGTAGGGATAGGCTCAAACAAGCGGTAGTTGAATCTGGCAAACACGCCATAACGCATTATCGTGTAATTGACAGGTTTGCTCATCATACGCACATAAAAGCCATACTTGAAACTGGCCGTACTCACCAGATTCGTGTACATATGTCATATATTGGTCATCCGCTAGTGGCTGACCCGATGTATGGTGGTAAATTGCGCTTTCCAAAAAAAGCCGATGAAGAGTTAAAATACGCGCTTAAAGGTTTTAATCGTCAAGCTCTACATGCTAAAAAACTCACCTTTACTCACCCTACAACTAATGAGGAGGTAAGTTTTAAAGCACCACTACCAGAAGATATGCAGGATTTATTACAAGTATTATCTACTTATGACAGCGAGTAATTTCCCAGAAAATGTTAGATTTATAACCACAACGCGTTTTTTTAATCCTGATAGCAGGTCTTGTTTAATAGGTAGTGGGTATGACAACTTTAATCTTGCAACTCATGTTGGTGATAGTCTTACTCAAGTTAAAAACAATCGCAATCTACTAATTGAAAAATACAACCTGCCATCAACGCCAAAATACTTAGAGCAGATCCATTCTAATATTTGTTTACCTACAGATACTACAGAATGTGTGGGTGATGCAATTGTTACTGACAAAGCTAATCAAGTTTGCTTGGTTATGACTGCAGATTGCTTGCCAATATTTGCCAGTAATGCGTCTGGAGATAGAGTTGGTGTTGCTCATGCGGGCTGGAAAGGGATTGTGAGTGGAGTTATTGAATCTCTTATCCAAGAATTTAATGGTGATGACTTGCTAGTGCATTTTGGCCCTGCAATTTCACAAAAAAACTTCGAAGTAGGGCAGGAGGTATTCTCTAAGTTTATCAATAAAGATAAAGATCTTGCGCAGGCTTTTGTTGAGAGTGGGAATAAATACAAGCTAGACATTTATCAAGCTGCAAGAGTAATTCTTAATAAGTTAGGGGTTAATAAAATCAGCGGTGTAGGTGAGTGTACTTACGCGCAAAAAGACAAATACTTCTCTTATCGACGAGATGGTGCAAAATCAGGCAGAATGGCAAATCTTATTTGGTTTGAGTAATTAAATGGAGGAAAGCCTTGCTTTCCTTTGTTACTTTTCTTTAATTTTTCCAGAGATGGTGAAATCCATCTCACCAGTGTTTTTATTAAGATGGTAGTAATGTAGTGGCTTTTGCTTGCGTTGTTTTTGTTGGATTACACAACCCACAGTTTCAAATTCACCTTTAAGTTCAATCTCATCAAACGTTGAGTTTAGACAAACCATAAATTTTCTAGCGCCACGCTCTAAATACTGTCTAAAGTAAAGTTCGTCTTCATAACGAATTACTGCATATGCTAAATTATGTAGTTGCATTCCAGGGTCAATAATTACAATACAGTTTTCACTAAACTCCGGCTCCATCATTGTGCCGAGGTTTTGTAGAGCAAACGGCTCAGCATTAGTAGAGCAGTTAGATTCGAATAGTTCTTGTGGTGTATCCATGATATCAGTTAATTATTTTTGGCAATTTTTACAATAAAAAGTAGATCTTTGGTTTTGCACTATGCGTGATATTTTACCACCACAGTTATTGCAATTTTCTCCCTCACGTCCATATACTAATAAAGTCTGCGCAAAATATCCGGGTGAGCCATCCACTTGAGCGAAGTCTTGTAGAGTTGTACCGCCAGCTTTAATTGAATCTCTTAAAGTTTGTTTGATGTTCGTAGTTAATATCTTATATTTTTCATCATTTACACTTGATGCCTTTGCCTGCGGATCAATACCAGATTTAAACAAGCTCTCACACGCATAGATGTTTCCAACCCCAACTACAACTTTGCTATCCATAATAAAAGCTTTAATGTTTTGTTGTTTCTTGCGTGATTTGTTAAATAGATAGTTTTTATCAAACTCACTCTCAAGCGGCTCAACTCCAAGTGAGTCTAATAATTTATGCTTACCGTCTTCTGAAAACAACACCGCACCAAACCTACGCGGGTCATTCAGGCGCATGGCTTTACCATTCTCAAACACAATCTCAAAGTGATCATGTTTCTGACAAGGTTCTTCCTTGGAAGCAACTTTAATTGTACCACTCATGCCCAAATGCATAATCAGCGTACCCACATCAAACTCAACAAGTAAATATTTGCCACGCCTATTAATACTATTTACAGTTTGATCTTTTAAGGTTTTGGGCAAGTGTTTAGGAATTTCCCATCTAAGATTGTCACGATGCAAAATAACTTTGTTTATAGTTTGTTTAACAATCAGTGGTTCAAGCCCACGTTTAGTGGTTTCAACTTCAGGAAGTTCTGGCATATATATAAGTGTATTAAATTAAAAATTTGACTTGCATCAAATAAATAGCTTATTATAATAGTCAACTTTTAATATAGCGGAGAGAATCAATGAATTATATTAATTCAGTAAAAGGCAAAATTTTAATCGGTTTTGTTTTAGCAGCAATTGTGTTTGTATTATTTGACGGTAGTGCAAATATGACTCACTACTCAATGGGTGTGTGGCTACATGTTGCAGCAGGTGTTTTATGGGTAGGTCTACTTTACTACTTTAACTTTGTACAAGTTCCAGGTATGGGTCAAGCTTTAGCTGATACTGATGGTCCAGGACCGGCAGCAATTGGTAAGTACATTGCCCCACGTGCATTACTATGGTTTAGAATGGCAGCGGCTACAACTTGGATATTAGGCTTAGTACTGTTAGCATTACAATCTCGTGGCATGGACGGCGTCATTGGTGCCTTTACATTTGCAGCTGGTTACACAGTAATTGGTGTTGGTGCATGGATGGGTACAATCATGGCATTCAACGTATGGTTTATTATCTGGCCAAACCAGCAAAAGATCCTCGGTATGGTTTCAGCATCTGATGCTGAGGTAGCTACTGCAAAGAAGAATGCGGCGTTGGCATCATCGATTAACGTGATACTGTCGATACCGATGTTATTAACAATGATAGCTTGGCACTAATATAGATTCTAATTTTTGCTAACTTCTTTGTTGGATTGTTTGTTTAGCTTGTCGTGTATATTTTATACACTCAGGCGCCAAACAAACAATCCGCCTTGAATTTAACTAAAAATTAAAAAACTATATGTTTATTAATAAAGCCGAGACTTACTCTCGGTTTTTTGTTGTCCGGAATTTAACACTTTATATATAAACAAGTAATTAATAGAGTTAAAGACTAGTAAAAACCGTATTACAATGCAGTTTTATAGTCATTTGCATTATTTGTTAAATTTTTGCAAATTTGTTGTATTTTTACCAAAAATC
>CAYOFV010000017.1:0-24065 GCA_964403565.1 uncultured Piscirickettsiaceae bacterium
TTTGACGCTGGATTATTAGCACTTAAAGGTCATAGATCTGTTGGTGGTATGCGTGCAAGTATTTATAACGCTATGCCACAAGAAGGCATTGATGCACTAGTTAACTTTATGAATGATTTTGAGAAGGAAAACGGATAATGATAAAGATTCAAACATTAAACAACATCTCGCCAATTGGTTTAGATAAACTGCCAAGAGATACTTATGAAGTAGCATCTGAGATGAGTGACCCAGATGCAATTTTAGTGCGTAGTGCCAAGATGCATGATATGGAAATTGGCGGCAATCTTAAAGCTGTTGGTCGTGCAGGAGCTGGCGTAAACAACATTCCTCTTGATAAGATGAGTGATAAGGGTGTTGTGGTATTTAATGCTCCGGGTGCAAATGCTAATGCGGTTAAAGAATTGGTAATTTCATCTATGTTGCTTGCTAGTCGTAACATTTGTCAAGCTTGGGATTATGTAAGAGGCTTACCGTTAGATAACTTAAAAACTGCAGTAGAAGATGGAAAGAAAAACTACGCAGGATCAGAGCTTCCTGGTAAGACTTTAGGTATTGTTGGTTTGGGTGCAATTGGTGTTCAAATTGCTAATGCCGCTCATGCATTAGGTATGAATGTGATTGGTTTTGACCCGTCAATTACTATTAAAAGCGCATGGAAACTATCTGCTGGCGTTGATCAGGCTTTAAGTGTAGATGAGTTATTTTCAAAAAGTGATTTTGTTTCATTCCATGTTCCATTATTAGACAGTACAAAAGATCTGTTAAACGCTGAAAGAATTGCAATGCTTCCAGATGGTGCAACAATTCTTAATTTTGCACGTGATGGTATTATTGATGAAGCAGCACTTATTGAGGCATTGGATAGTGGCAAGGTTAAATACTATGTAACTGATTTCCCTATTGATGATAGAAAAAATCACGAACGTGTAATTGCATTACCTCATCTTGGCGCATCAACAGCTGAAGCTGAAGACAATTGTGCAGTTATGGTTGCCAACCAAGTTAAAGATTATATTGAAGATGGTAATATTACTAATTCGGTTAATTTTCCGGAAGCAGTTATGCCACGAGCAGGAATGGAAAGAATTGCCATTACACATAAAAATATTCCAAATATGGTTGGTCAAATTTCAACAGCAATTGCTGATGCGGGTGCAAATATTGTTGACATGTTGAACAAGTCTAGAGATGATGTTGCTTACACTTTAGTTGACCTAGAGAGTGAAATTTCTGATACAGTAGTCGACAATATTAAACAAGTAGAAGGTGTACTTACAGTAAGAGCACTTTAATTTAGGTAAATGAGTGATAAAACGCTAGAAGAATTACGCATACAAATTGATGCGCTGGATAAAAAAATTCAGCAGCTAATTGGTGAGCGTGCTGATCTAGCTGCTGAAGTTGCTAAGGTTAAAACTGCAACTGATAAAAATAGTATTTTCTATAGACCAGAGCGAGAAGCTCAAGTTTTACGCGGCATTATTGAGCGCAATCAAAGCCTGCTTAAAGATAAAGATATGGCTCATATTTTTCGTGAAATTATGTCAGCCTGTTTAGCTTTAGAACAAGGGCTAAATGTTGCTTACCTAGGTCCAGAAGGTACATTCACTCAAGAGGCTGCACTTAAGCATTTTGGCCATGCAGTTTCTACACTTGATTGTGGCAGTATTGATGAAATATTTCATCAGGTAGAAAAAGGCAATGCAAATTATGGTGTAGTGCCAATTGAAAACTCGTCTAACGGTGTTATTGGTGGCACAATTGACATGCTTTATTCACAAAACCTAAAGATTTGTGGTGAGGTTGAAATAGCCATATCTCACCAATTAATGAGTGTTGATCAATCGCAAGAGATAAAAGTAATTTATGCACATCAGCAAGCGCTTGATCAGTGTAGAAGATGGCTGTCAAATCATTATCCAAATGCAGAGCTTAAAAGTGTTGCATCAAATGCATTGGCTGCACGTATTGCAGTTGATGAGAAAAATTCTGCAGCTATAGCTTCAGAGGCAGCTCTTAGTTTATATGGACTTGAAAGAATAGCTAAAAATATTGAAGATAAAGCCGGAAACATTACAAGGTTTGTAATCTTAAGTAAAGAAGATGTACCTGCTTCAGGTGAAGATAAAACATCGATATTAGTAGTTACAAAACATGAGTCTGGAGCTTTATTTGACTTGTTAGAACCTTTTAAAGATCAGGGTATTAATATGTTGCAACTTGCAAGACATCCTATTCCAGGAGTTAAGTGGGAGTACTTATTCTTGATTGATATTGAAGGTCATAAGAGTGATAAAGTTGTGGAAAAAGCCCTGTTAGAAGTTGAAAAGAGAGTGCTTAAAATTGATATTTTAGGTTCGTATCCTGTAGCTGTTCTATGAGCGTTTGTGATTCAATTCTTTCCCTGAGTCCTTATCAGGGTGGTAAGCCTATTAGTGAGTTAAAACGAGAGTTAGGGCTAGACAAAGTTGTAAAGTTAGCTAGTAATGAAAATCCACTTGGCGTTGGTCCAAAAGCTCTTGAAGCTATGACTAAAGCAGTTAGTGAGGTTGATAGATATCCAGATGGAAATGGGTTTGATTTAAAGCAGGCTCTAAGTTCAAAATTAAGTATCAATCCAAATTGTATAACATTAGGCAATGGTTCTAACGATATACTTGAGATTATTGCTAGAGCATATGTTTGTTCAGCAAGTGATGAGGTTGTGTTTTCAGAATATGCATTTGTTGTTTATCCGCTTGTTACTCAGGCATTAGGAGCAAAGGCTGTTGTTACACCTGCAAAAAATTTCTCTCATGATCTATCTGCAATGAGAAAAGCTATTAATAATAACACTAAGGTTGTATTTATAGCTAATCCAAACAATCCGACTGGAACACTGTTAACAGATGATGAGTTATATAAGTTTTTAACCTCAGTTCCATCTTCTATTGTTGTGGTTTTAGATCAAGCATATTTTGAGTATTTAGATATAAAAGATAGTGCTTTAAGTTGGCTAGGTGAATTTGAAAATTTAATTATTACTAGAACATTTTCTAAAGCTTATGGCTTGGCTGGATTAAGAGTGGGTTATTCATTATCTTCAAAGCAAATTGCAGATTATTTAAATCGTATTCGTCAACCGTTTAATGTAAACCATGTAGCCCAATCTGCAGCAATAGCTTCGCTTGCAGATGAGGCGTATTTGACAAGATCTGTAGCAGCAAACAAAATTGGTTTAGAGCAACTATCCAAAGGGTTTTCTAAATTAGGACTTTCATATATAAAATCCTCAGCAAATTTTATTGCTGTTAAGGTTGATAATGCACTTAGCATGTATGAAAAATTATTAAAAAAAGGGTTTATTGTGCGTCCAGTTGAAATGGAAAACTATCTAAGAGTTTCAGTTGGAACAAAGAATGAAAATGATGATTTCCTTGATGCATTGGGCGGTTTGTTATGATTGATAAAATTTGCATAATTGGCGTGGGTCTTATTGGCGGGTCTTTTGCTAAAGGATTAAAACAATCTGGAAAAGTTAATACCATAATTGGGTATGGACGATCAGATTTTAATCTATCAAAGGCTGTCGAATTAGGTGTAATTGATAACTATACAACCGATATTAAAACAGCACTAAGTGATGTGCAAATGGTAGTAGTTGCTACTCCGGTTGATAGCTTTAAACAAGTATTAAACTCTATCAAGTCACATATTGATAATTCGGTAATTATTACCGATGTTGGCAGTACTAAAGGTAGTGTAATAAATATTGCTAAGGAAGTTTTTGGCCAAATTCCAGTAAATTTTGTACCTGCACATCCAATAGCTGGAAAAGAGAAAAGTGGTGTTGAAGCAGCTGACCAAAGTTTATTTAACAATAAAAGAGTTATTATTACCCCAAGTGAGAATACCAATAAAGCCTCTATAGATATGGTGGGTAACCTTTGGCAGGCGATTGGAGCTAATGTTGAAATTATGAATGCTAAATCACATGATGATTTGTTAGGAATGACTTCACACTTGCCTCATATGTTGGCATTTGCACTTATGGATTATTTAATTAGTAAAAATCCAGATGCCTGTGATTATGCGGCCGGAGGTTTTAAAGACTTTTCGCGTATTGCTTCTAGTGATAGTGTAATGTGGAGAGATATTTGCTTAAATAACGCAGATGAGATTATTAAACATATTGATGGCTATAAAGATACATTGGATAAATTATCAAGCCTTATAAAAGAGCATAATTCACAGAAATTAGAAAAATTATTTTTAGATGCTAAATCAGCAAGAGACAATTGGTTAGACAACTAACTAGATATTAATTATGAGTAAATTTATTGCAAATCCTGCTAATAGTTTATCTGGAGTATTAAAAGTTCCAGGTGATAAGTCAATATCTCACAGATCAATAATGCTGGGATCGCTTGCTAGTGGTGTAACAAAAGTAAGTGGCTTTTTAGAAGGCGAAGACGCTTTATCAACACTTAAGGCTTTTCAGTCTATGGGCGTTGATATTGAGCGTAATGGCGACAATGTTATTATTCATGGTGTTGGTATTAATGGCCTTAAAGAGCCTGAATCACCACTTAATTTGGGTAATTCGGGAACATCTATTCGCCTCATGTCAGGTATTTTGGCAGCCCAAGAATTTGACTCAGAGATGATTGGCGATGAATCTTTGTCTAAGCGACCAATGGGTAGGGTGATTTCACCACTTGAAAGTATGGGCGCGGTTATTGAAAGTAATGATGGCAAACCACCATTAAAAGTAAAAGGCGGGCAGAAATTAAAGGCTATTAATTATGATCTTCCAGTGGCTTCAGCACAAGTTAAATCTTGCGTGTTGTTAGCAGGTTTGTACGCTGATGGAACAACATGTGTTACCGAGCCAGCACCAACAAGAGATCATACCGAACGTATGTTAAAAGGTCTTGGTTATGATGTAAGTGTAAGCGGTAATAAAATGTGTGTAACCGGAGGTGGGGAGCTCACAGCTACAGAAATTCAAGTGCCAAGTGATATATCGTCATCAGCTTTTTTTATGGTTGCTGCAACAATTGCTCCAAATGCAAATGTAGTATTGGAAGGAGTTAATATTAATCCAACACGTACAGGCGTTATTGATATTTTAAAACTCATGGATGCCGACATAACTCTTACAAATGAAAGAGAAATAGGTGGAGAGTTGTTGGCAGATATTAACATTAAGTCTTCTGAGCTTAAAGGTATTAACATTCCAGAAGAGCTAGTGCCATTGGCTATTGATGAGTTTCCAGCAGTGTTTATTGCTGCAAGCTGTGCTAGTGGAGAAACTAAACTTACTGGCGCCAAAGAATTAAGAGTTAAGGAGTCTGATCGTATTCAGGTTATGGCGGATGGTCTTGATATTTTAGGTATTGAAAATCAAGTATTAGAAGACGGCATCAAGATTCAAGGTGGTAAGTTTAGCAAGCCAACAGGTATTGTCGAATCACACCATGATCATCGTATATCAATGTCGTTTGCAGTAGCATCTCTAAGGTGCAAGTATCCGATTGAAATTAATGGGGTTGATAATGTTAAAACTTCATTTCCAAACTTTGTAGAGTTGGCTAATTCTGCAGGTATGAATATTATTGAAGAATAACATATTATCTTGATCAATAAAAAAGGCGCTCATTGAGCGCCTTTTTAGTTTTCATAACCAAGAGTTGTGATTAGTAACCACCTTTACGCTTAGTTTCAGGAAGACCTGCAACCTTGCCAGCTTGCTTAGCAGGACCTTTAGGGAAAAGAGCATATAGTTCTTTAGTAGTTAATTTACCATCCCAATCGCCTTTTAATGCTTTAACCATATTACGTTCATTTGGTTGGTTAGCATTGTTATTAATGTATTCATCACGTAAGAAGTTAATTAATTTAAAGCTATCATCTGTTAATGTAACACCTTCTTCTTCTGCAAGTTCTTGAGCGATATCTTCGTTCCATTCATTAAGATCGACTAAATAACCGTGACCGTCTCTTTCTAAATCAGCTAATGCCATTGTGTTTTTCCTCCAATGTGAAAAATTTAAAAAAGAACTTATTATATAATAAGGCTCATTTATTTTTCCTTTTTTTTGTAAGGACTTTAGACTATATATGACTATTGAAAAAGCATCAGGTTTTTTTGCCTGGGATGTATCAGCCTTTTTGGCTTTATTTTTAACTGTTGCATTTGTAATAGTAACAATTGATAAGTTGTTTTTTGCAACTAATGATAAGAGCCCTAAGGTTGAGGAAAAAACTACATTCTCCAAGATAATATATTTTTTATTATTTTTACGATTTAATAAAAATGAAAAATATCTAAATCGACCTAAAGTTGTTCAATGGTCGGCTGAATTTTTCCCAGTATTATTACTTGTGTTTGTTTTACGTGGATTTATAGTTGAGCCATTTAGAATTCCTTCAAATTCTATGATGCCAACACTTTTAACCGGTGATTTTATTTTGGTTAATAAGTTTACTTATGGTTTGCGTGTGCCGGTAACTAATACCAAATTATTCAATAATAATAAAATTGAGCGCGGTGATGTAGTTGTATTTAGATACCCTAATTATGAACGCGATGCTAAATATAAAGGTGCAGATTTTATTAAGAGAGTTGTTGGTATTCCTGGCGATGAAGTAATTTATCATAATGACCGTCTAAGAGTTAATGGCGACAAGGTTCATTATGAAAATTTTGAAGATTATCAAGGTGTTGAATCAGGTTCAGCTATGACTGGTTTTAAGCATAAGCGCGAGTTGTTAAAAATTAATCCTCATGATGTTCTTATAGATCCTGATATGACTTCAAGAGGTGTAAAAGCTAAAGTTCCTGAAGGGCATTATTTTGTAATGGGTGATAATCGCGCTAGAAGTAGTGACTCACGTTTTTGGGGTTTTGTTCCAGAAGAGTATATTATTGGTAAAGCCTTTGGCATTTGGATGCACTATGATGACTCTTTAAAGCTTGATAGAGTCGGTGGATTTGATTGATAACTAGTTAATCTATTTAATATGCTTGATAATATTATTAAGTTCATCTTGAGATTTGTAGTGAATAATAATCTTGCCTTTATCATCGTTACTAGGTTTAATCTCAGTTTTGGAAGATAGAGTCTTGGTTAGAGATTTCATCATCTTTGTTAATTTTGGATCAATATCGCTAGACTTTTTAGGCTTAGGGTTAAGAACTCTTTTAACCAATTCTTCAGTTTGACGAACAGATAATTTTCTATTAATTACTTGAGAGGCGACATCAAATTGCATATCTTCTTTTAAGGATAGAAGTGCACGAGCATGACCCATTTCTAAATCGCCATTACCAAGCAATTGTTTAACAGAGTCGCTTAATTGAAGTAGGCGTATAAGGTTTGAAACACTAGAGCGAGATCGACCTACAACATGAGAAATCTCCTCGTGGGTCATTTTAAAATCTTCAATTAACTGTTGTAGTGCCTTGGCCTCTTCAAGTGGAGTAAGTGATTCGCGCTGAATGTTTTCAATTAGACCTATTGCAAGTGCAACCTGATCATCAATTTCACGAATAATTACAGGTACTTCGGTTAATTCTGCAATTTGCGCAGCACGCCAACGACGCTCACCAGCAATAATTTCATATTTATCGTAAGTTACTTTTCTAACTACGATTGGCTGAATAATCCCTTGTGAGGCAATAGACTCAGCAAGTTCATTCAGAGTATCAGGATCAATATCATCACGAGGCTGGAATTTTCCTCGTTGCAAAGAATTTACATCAAGAGTTTGCATGCCGTTATTAGTTGAGCTTTCATCTGATGCTTGTCCTAATAAAATATCAAGACCACGACCTAATTTTGAAATCTTTGCCATATTAATTAATGTTGGTTTTTCTAATTACTTCACTTGCAAGTGAAACATATGAAATAGCCCCTTTTGATGATCTTGCATAGCTAATTGCTGCTTGACCAAAGCTTGGTGCTTCAGCTAATTTTACATTTCTAGGAACAATAGTTTTAAATACTTTGTGAGAAAAATATTGCTGTAGTTGAATTGACACTTCGTTTGATAGATTGTTTCGAGTGTCATACATTGTTCTAACCAATCCGGTAATATCTAAATTAGGGTTGGTGGTAGCTTTAATTTTTTCAATGGTTTGCATAAGTGCACTTAAACCTTCTAGTGCATAGTATTCACATTGCATAGGAATAATTATTCCATCAGATGCAGTAAATGCATTAACCGTAAGCATATTTAGTGAAGGAGGGCAGTCGATTATTACATAATCATAATCGTTATCAATTTTGCTAATAGCGCGCTTTAAAGTGTATTCAGATTCGTCTTTTTTTAACAAAGCCACCTCTGCAGCAATAAGATCTGTATTAGATCCAATTACATCAATTTTAGATTCATCAGAATATTCAACTGCTTTATCAATAGAGCATTCGTCTAAAAGTACTTCGCATATAGAATTTCCCAAATTATATTTATCAATACCACAGCCCATTGTTGCATTGCCTTGTGGGTCAATATCTATAAGTAGTACACGTTTTTTTATTGCCTGAAGTGCAGCCGATAGATTAACTGCAGTTGTAGTTTTCCCTACACCGCCTTTTTGATTAGCAATAGAAAGAACAGTAGCCATTAATTATTTATTCAACACAGTTAGAGCTTTTAACAAGTTTGTTGCTTCGTGTACAAAATAATCTTTTTTAAGTTTTTCGATAGCTTTTTTAGCGTCTTCATCTTTTTTCTTTTCTTGTGATTTTATTATTTCACTTGAAGACATTTTTGAAGGGTCTTCTTCAAGATGGCCATTAAGATCTTTTTCTTTGGTGTCAATTACACTTTCTTCTTTTTCATTTTCTAAGCTAATATTTTTAAGCTTAATATCTGGCTCAATGCCTTTAGCTTGGATAGATCTACCAGAAGGAGTGTAGTATCTAGCAGTAGTAATTTTTAAACCATAACCATCATCAAGTTCAACTATTGTTTGTACTGAGCCTTTGCCAAACGATGTGTTGCCCATAACAATTGCACGCTTATGATCTTGTAGTGCTCCAGCTACAATCTCAGATGCAGAAGCCGAACCTTCATTAATTAATACAACCATAGGGGCGCCCAGCATTATGTCGCCAGATTCAGTTTTAAATTTAAGATTTGAGCTTTTGATTCGACCTTTAGTATAAACCACTAAGCCTTTTTTATCTATAAATAGATTCGATACATCAACAGCACCCTCTAGCACTCCGCCAGGATTATTCCTCAAGTCAAGCACTAATGAGTCAAGATATCTACCATTTTCCTTTACTAAGTCATCAATAGTGTCTTTTAATAAATTAGCAGTAGGTGCTTGAAAGCTTGATACACGAATATAGCCAATATTATCTTCTAGTAAATAACCTTTAACAGTGGTAATAGTGATAATTTCACGAGTGATATTAACTACAAAAGGCTTTTGCTCTTTTCTAATAATAGTAACTTTAATATCTGTTCCAGGTTCTCCACGCATAAGGTCAACACCTTCTTCTAAGGTCATATCACTTACATGCTTATCGGCAATTTTTACAATTAAATCTCCAGATTGAATACCTGCACGATATGCAGGAGTATCATCAATTGGAGAGATTACTTGTATAGCATCATCCTTTTTGGCAATAACAATTCCTAGACCACCAAACTTTCCAGTGGCACTTTCCATTAAGTCTTTTTGCTCTTTAGGTTTTAGATAATTTGAGTGCGGATCAAGGCCTTTAACCATACCTTTAATGGCATTTTCAAACAGCTCTTCATTTTCAACTTCATCCACATACAGTTGTTTAATATCGCTAAATACTTGGGTAAAGTCTTCTAAATCTTTAAAAAACTCTTCAAGTCTTTGCTTTTCTTCAGGTGTTTTTTCAAATGCAATTGAAATTGGTGCAAAAAAGGTAGAAAAAAGAACTAGAAATAGTGAATACTTAAAAAAATTAAAGAAAGTCATAATATAGTTATTTACTAATAAAAAGTTTAAATATAATACTGTGAAAAGATCGTAGTATCTAGATTGATTTTACTTGGTTTTTGTTTTTATATAATGGAGAAAAAAATGAGAAGATTAAATGCAATTTTTTTAGCTTTAACAATGATGTTTTCAGTTTCAGTATTTGCTGATGAAGAAATTAAAAAGACAGATGGACCGGTTCAAGCAATCCAATCGGCAATTGTTAAACTTAATCAGCTAACAACAGCAAGCGCGTATTCTCCACAAATGGTTAGCTTTTTAGTTGAGAATGAAGTTGCGCCAATGTTTGACTTTGATCATATTGCTAACGAAGTATTATTGGTTACAAATAACAGATTAAGCGAAGATGAAGTTAAGTTTTTTGTTGGAAAGTTAAAAAAGAATATCGTTACAACTCTACTACAGAGATTATCCCAAGCAAATTCAACATCTTTCCAATTTATTTCTGCTAGACCAGTTATGGGTGGGTCGGTTGCAGTACAACTTAAGATAAATGGTTATTCTTCATATGCATTGTATATTGATCTTTTATTCCATGATAATGCCGAAAACGGATGGCAAATTTTTGATGTTGTGTTAAACAACGATAGTCTAATTAACTACTACCAAAAGATGGTACTAATAAAAGCTAGAAGATATGGCGTTTATGGCATGCTTGGTAGAATTTAACTTTATTGGGAGAGAAGAGGATTAAATATGAGTGAAATGACACTTTTAGAACAAGAAGAAGATATTGAAAAAGCTACAAAAGCTTTAAAAGCAATGGCACACCCATTACGATTAAAGATTTTATGCGCACTTAAAAATGAAGAATTACCAGTACTGGAGATAGTTAAGCAGGTTGGATCTTCTCAATCTAATATTTCACAACATATTGATATTTTAAGAACTAAAGATATCGTTGAATCACGCAGAGATGGTAACAAAATTTTGTGTAAAGTAAAAGATGCAAAAATTTTAAAACTTGTTGCCAATATGCAAGCAGTTTTTTGTTCAACAGACGAAGTATAAAATTTTCAAATACATCTTACTACTTACGCATAAATATGCGTCCGTAGCTCAGCTGGATAGAGCGCTAGCCTCCGAAGCTAGTGGTCGGGTGTTCGAATCACCTCGGACGCACCAATGAATTACCCAGACATAAATCCAATTGCCATAGATTTAGGATTTGTACAAATCTATTGGTATGGTTTTATGTATTTACTAGCTTTTATCATAGCTTACCTATTAGCCAATAGTAGAGCGAAAAAATCAAACACTTGGAATGCCAAACAAATCGAAGATATGATTTTTTATGGTGCTATAGGTGTTGTTCTTGGTGGTAGATTAGGCTATATGTTATTTTATAATTTACCAAGTTTTATTGCAGACCCTCTAATAATTCTTTCAGTGCAAGATGGTGGTATGTCATTTCATGGTGGGTTTTTAGGTGTGCTCTTAGCAATGTTTTTATTTAATAAAAAATACAATAAGAGTTTCTTTATTACTATGGATTTTGTTGCGCCTCTCGTACCATTAGGTTTGGGCTTTGGAAGAATTGGAAATTTTATTAATGGTGAGCTTTGGGGTGCGCCAACCGATAGTGTTTTAGGCATGTATATAGCATCTGAAGGAATAAGTCGTTATCCGTCCCAGTTGTATGAGGCTACCCTTGAAGGTTTGGTATTGTTTTTAATTCTTTGGATTTATAGCAAAAAACCAAGGCCACTTATGTCAATTTCAGCTTTATTTTTAATTTATTATGGAGCCTTTAGATTTATAATTGAGTTCGTGCGTATGCCTGATGCGCATATAGGATATATAGCATTTGATTGGCTAACTATGGGTCAGGTATTAAGTGCGCCAATGATAGTATTTGGCGTTTATCTACTATATAGAGCAAACAAGCGAAGATATGAAGGCATATATTGATATTGGCAAAAGAATTTTAGAAGAAGGTGTATGGCTTGAAAATGCCCGCACCGGGCAAAAAACTCTTACAGTTGTTGGCGCTACTTTTGAGCATGATCTCTCAGATGGTACCGTACCAGTAGTAACTACTAAAAAACTTTTTTGGAAATCTGCAATAGCTGAAATGCTTGGTTATATTCGTGGTTATCGTTCGGCCGCACAGTTTAGAGAATTAGGGTGTAATACTTGGAATGCTAATGCTAATGAAAACCAAGCTTGGCTTGATAACCCTCATCGCTTGGGTGAAGATGATATGGGATTGTGTTATGGTGTTATTGGTAGAGCTTTTCCTGGTATTGAGGACGATGAGCCACTAGATCAATACAAAAAAATTGTAACTGATTTGTCAAATGGTATTGATGATCGCCGAGAGATTATGACTTTTAATCATCCAAATCTTATTCATAGAGCATGCTTGCCAGCGTGTATGCATACACATCATTTTAATCTTTTAGGCGATGACCTATACTTAGAAAGTTATCAGCGTTCATCAGATTATGCACTTGGGCAGCCATTTAATCATTTTCAGGTGGCGTTTTTGCTTTTGATTACCGCGCAAATTACTGGCAAAAAAGCCAAAAAAATGCGTCATCATTTGTCTAACGTGCATTTGTATGAAAACCAAGTAGAAATCTTTAAAAATCAGCAGGTTGATCGTCAGCCGTTGCCATTACCAAGCCTTAAAATAAATCCAGAAATCAAAACTCTTGAAGATTTAGAAACTTGGGTAACCATGGATGATTTTGAGTTGGTAAATTACCAGCACCATGAGCCAGTTAAATATCCATTTACCGTTTAATAATGAGCTTGCCTAATTGTCCGAAATGTAATTCTGAATATATTTATGAAGATGGTAATCTTTTAGTTTGTCCTGAATGCGCTTATGAATTTTCAGCTGATGATTTAATTGAGCAAGAAGAGGTGGTTAAAGATTCAAACGGCAATATTTTAAATGATGGTGATACGGTCACCGTGATTAAGGATCTTAAAATTAAAGGCACCTCGTCCGCTGTGAAGGTTGGTACTAAGGTTAAAAATATTCGCCTAGTAGATGGCGATCACAATATTGATTGCAAAATAGCTGGGTTTGGAGCTATGAAACTAAAATCAGAATTTGTAAAAAAATCTTAAACTTTAAAAAAATTAGAAAATTTTCCAAATTTTGTAAATAAGTCTATCTCCAGATATCAACAGTAATTCCTTGTTCTCTTAACTTGTCAGCCTTGTGTTCAATATAGCGTTGAAAGTTGGGTTGAGTTTTATACTCTTCTGTAAGTACATAGGTCAGGATACTATGAAAGTGAAACTCTTTAAAAAACGCATCTTTACGAATAACCTCACCTCCATTTTTGTCAAAGAAAACAATTGCGGGTTTATAGGTAAGTTTTAGTTCATCATACCAATCTTTAGCAGTGGTGCGCTTGCCAGAAGGGGTAATGAGTTTTTCATCTGATAATGCGTTAAAACGTATCACTTGCATTTGCTTTAGGTAATCTTGAGTTTGTTTAAGTGGCATGAGTGTTTGATAAAAATTATCACATTCTTGACAGTTAGGCTCCTCAAAAAATACCGCTAAATATTTATTAGCTGGTATTTGCTTGCTACGTGTAAGCATATGTGGACCATCCTCAAAAACTGAATGCGCATTTAACACACCAGATTTATTTATTTTTAAATTATTGATATAGCTTGCATAAGACTGATCAAGATAATTTTTATTAGAAATATAATCTAGTGTTGCATGCATTTTTTCAATGGACTGATAACCGTTGAGTCGGAGTAAGGTTTCTCCTTTGGGATTTAAAAAAACAAGAGTGGGAGTGAATTGAATTTTCATTTTTGTTGAAAACTCTTTTTCAGTGTAATCGTTACCATTCCAATCAGTTAGCTCTCTGTCACCCCACATGTTGGTTTCAATGGTGTCAAAATTTTTCTGTAATTTGGCAACTAGTTTTTCATCATGAAAATTATCTTGAACCAATTTTGCGCAATAAGGACAGCCATCTTGATGAAAGTAGATCATTACATGCTTGTTTTCATCTGCCGCTTCTTCAAGGTCTTCAGAAAAATCCATAAATGTGGCCTTAAACCAGTTGGGCAATTCGTCAACTACTTTTGCACCAAGAAACTCACCTTGTTTTTCATGCTCATGTGCAGTAGTTGAAAAACTTAATAGAAATGCAAGAATAATAATCAGTGAACGCACAACTTCTCCCCAGTAGTTGAAAATGTATAAGTTTAATTGTATCTAGTATCTAGTATTAAATCAAGCTAGCTTTCGCTTGAATCTTCAATATCTTTATGTGGTAAGAATAAACCACATCCAAGAGTGCGATATTTGCCAATGCCTTTTTCTTGAATTAATACTGACTCTGGTTTTCTTAAATTAGCAATCATTAATGATCTTGTATGTATAACTCTATCATTAGTTTTTATACTGCTTTCTAATCCTGCTAACATTTTTTTAACATTGATGCCATGGTCTCTTAATTCGTTATAACAATTTTGCAAAAACTCATCTTCACTTGTGCCTTCTTCAAAAGCAACATGTTTTGCAAAAACTACTGACATATCGCTAAGTAGTTTAGGTTTTAATGTTTTGATAACGTTGACTTCATATTCTCCCAAATCAAGAGTTTTACCAACAATAGAGTTAGCATCTCTTATTCTACTTTTGGGCATGCGTATGATTAGTTTTGAGCGCTTTGAAGGGTAATAAAAACCATCGGTTTTGTTTTGCTTCCAACCATTGCCATCGGCAACAGAAATATCAAAAACTCCACATTTGTCATCTTTCAGCCAGGGTAGTTGTTTAAGGATTGCTTGTGATAGTAAATACGCATGATCCATTGGTAGAATCTTGCTATGAATATTAAATACTACATCCTGTACATCATCAGGAATAGTGAAATTCTCTTCTTTTATATCTTCTTGCCAAAACATGACTTAAGTTATAGTGATAATTCTAAAGGTTATAATAACGACTCATTATACAAAGTTCTTGCATGAAAAACTTAGAGCAAAAAATTAACTATAACTTTAGAGACTCATCTTTACTCAAACAAGCACTTACACATAGAAGTGTAGGAAAGAATAATAACGAGCGTTTAGAGTTTCTGGGTGATAGTGTATTAGGTGCCGTCATATCATATGAGCTATATAAAAAGTTTCCATATATTGATGAAGGTAAATTATCTCGATTGCGCTCTCATCTTGTAAGAGGTCAAACATTAGCAACATTTGGTTCTGAACTTGAATTGGCTGATAAGCTAATCCTAGGAGCTGGAGAGCTTAGAAGTGGTGGTCATAAAAGAGAGTCGATTCATGCAGATTGTGTTGAGGCAATATTTGGCGCTGTATTCTTGGACTCTGATTATGAAACAGTTAAAAAAGTCATTCTTAGTTTATTTAAAGATAGGTTAAATAATATTGATCCAAAGGCATCGCTCAAAGATGCAAAAACCCAGTTGCAAGAGTATTTACAAAAACGTGGTAATGTATTACCTCAATATAAGTTAGTTAAAACTGTTGGCAAGGATCACAATGCTGTGTTCTTTATTAATTGCACACTAGAAGATCAAAATATACAGGTGGAGCAAAGTGCAAAAAGCATCAAACGTGCTGAACAATCCTGTGCACAAGTATTGCTTGATAGGTTAAAAACATCATGAGTTTTAAAGCTGGATTTATTGCGGTTGTTGGTCGTCCAAATATGGGTAAATCTACCCTAATAAACGAACTGCTTGGACAAAAATTATCTATTACTTCGCATCGTCCGCAAACCACACGACACCGTATACACGCAATTGATACTCGGGATGATTATCAAATGGTTTTTGTTGATACCCCAGGAATACATATTGGCAATGCAAAAGCAATAAACTCATATATGAATCGTGCTGCAAGTTCGAGTATTAAAGATGTTGATATGATTTTGTGGCTAATTGAAGCCGGAAAATGGACCAAGGAAGATTCAAGAGTGTTGGAGCACATTGAGAAAGCTGAAGTTCCGGTTGTTTTATGTATTAATAAAATTGATAAACTTGCAAATCCGCAGGATATTTTGCCGTATTTGCAAAAAATTGGAGATAAGTATCAGGCAGATGAAATATTTCCAATGTCTGCTTTTAATAAGAAAGATACAAAATCATTGAGAAATTTAATTCTTAAACATCTACCTGAGAAAGAAATGATTTTTGATCCAGATTATATTACCGATAGATCCGAGAAGTTTGTAGTAGCAGAATTTGTGCGTGAGAAGCTTATGCGCCACCTAGCAGATGAGCTACCATACGATCTTACCGTTGAGATTGAAAAGTATGAGTATGATGGAAAAACCCAACATATAGGAGCACGAATTTATGTTGATAAAGCCTCGCAAAAGAATATTGTAATTGGTAAAAATGGCGAGGTGTTAAAACTTATTGGTACCGAGGCGCGTCAAAGTATAGAAGGTTTTCTTGATAGAAAAGTATTTCTCAAGCTTTGGGTTAAGGTTCGTAGTGGATGGTCAGATGACAAGCGTTCATTAGCATCACTTGGGTATGACTAAAGTTGATTTAACTCCAGCCTATTTATTACATAGAAGAGCTTACAAAGACAACTCATTACTTCTAGATTTTTTAACTTTAGAGCATGGGAAAATTCGCTTAGTTGCCCGTTCTGCAAGAAAGTCAAAAACCTCTATGCAAATGTTTATGAAGTTAAATATTTCTTTTAGTGGAAAAGTCGAGCTTAAATCTTTAAACAATTGGGAAGTTGATGATACTCCACGTTTATTAACTGGAGAAAGGTTAATTTTTGCAATGTATGCCAACGAATTAATTGATAGACTTTTGCATGAGTATGATCCACATTTTGAGATTTTTCATGCTTATAAACAATTTATTGAAAACTTAAGCACTATTGATACAGGTAATCAACAATGGTTATTAAGAATTTTTGAAAATATGTTGCTTGATGATTTAGGCTATGGTTTAAATTTTGATGAAGATATTAATAATAAGCAAGTTGAATTAAGCTCAAACTATACATATATTGAGCAACAAGGGTTTAAAAGCGATGCTCAAGGTATAATATCGGGGAATTTACTTAAACAGTTGTCATTACAAGATTTAAACAACATTCCTAATAAAGATAGTTTAAAAATATGTCGTAATCTTAATAGAATGCGATTGTCACCTTTGTTAGGATCCAAACCATTAAAAAGCAGGGAGTTATATATTAAATGAGTATTTTTCTTGGGGTTAATATTGATCATATTGCCACATTAAGACAGGCTAGAGGTACTACATACCCATCTCCGGTAGATGGAGCATTGTTGTGCGAAAAATCTGGTGCAGATAGTATTACCTTGCATCTTAGAGAAGACAGAAGACATATTCAAGACAGTGATGTCGAGATCCTACGTGATAAGCTTACAACCAAGATGAATCTTGAAATGGCTGCAACTGATGAGATGGTAAACATTGCAAGTAAGATAAAACCAGAAGATTGTTGCTTGGTGCCAGAGAAACGCGAGGAGCTTACTACTGAAGGTGGTCTTGACGTTGCTTCACAAGTGTCAAGAATGAAAGATGTATGCTCTAAGCTTAATGATAATGGCGTTACAGTATCATTATTTATTGATGCGCAAAAAAATCAAATAGATGCTGCTAAAGAATGCGGAGCACCTGTTATTGAACTACACACAGGACATTATGCTGATTTTGATGGTGATAAACAGTTAGCAGAATTTGAGCGTATAAAAGATATGGCTACATATGCACATTCTATCGGCTTGCAAGTAAACGCAGGACACGGACTTACATTAGATAACACAATTGCAATTGCTAAATTACCAGAGGTTGTTGAACTTAATATTGGGCATTCTATTATTGCTAGAGCTGTTTTTGTTGGGTTAGAGCAGGCAGTTAGAGAAATGAAAGATCTAATTTTAGAGGCGAGAAAATGATCTACGGTGTTGGTACAGATATTGTAAGTATTGATAGAGTTGAGCACATTCTAAGCAAAAATAAAGATGGCTTTGTAAGGCGAGTTCTTTCTGAACATGAACAAGCACTTTTTGCCAATAAAGGCAATAGTGCATCTTACTGTGCTAAACGTTTTGCCGCTAAAGAGGCATTTGCTAAAGCCCTTGGAACTGGAATTGGTAAAGTTGTTAGTTTTCAAGATTTAACAGTAAGGAATAATGAAGAGGGCAAACCTTACTTCATTCCTAGTGAAAAACTAAGACTGTATTTGGTTGATAAAAAAATCAAACAAGCGCACTTAAGTCTTTCAGATGAAAAGTATAACGCAGTGGCTTTTGTAGTATTAGAAACACAAGAGTAGTTATTTATTCAGATCTGGTTATTTAGAACATAGATCAATAGATCTGGCAATATATCTTGTATCCACAGGGTTTAAGTCATGATGTCTATGCGACATAATTACATGCGATTTGCCACGAAGAGCCATAACATTATTCATATTTTGTGAGTGTTGGGTGCTAACCATGTTGCTCATTATTGAGCTATCACGCACAATAGAAACATAACAAATATCAGGGTGTTGCTGTTGATTAAGCTGCTTTAAAAAGATTGAACGACGTCTAATGTTTCCATATAAGCCTTTAGCTTCATCATAGATGTCAAATACAGGGATAAAGCTAGTAAATGGCATAACTCCGGTAGCCATGTTGCTAATAAAAGCGATGTTAGATCCAAGATGTGGAGAAGATATTGTTACAAGAGACTTGATGTTTAAGTCTTTACGCGTAACGGTTAAATAACGCGCAACAACACCACCTGCTGAATGACCAATAAGAATGATCGGCTCATTATGATGCTTTTTTAATTGCTCAAGTTGGATTGATAAAACATTTGCTTGAACAGCTATTGGAGCTCTACTTGGGAGTTGGGCAGAATAGATTGTATGCTTATTAGCATAGTGATTACTCAGATTTTGATAAATTCTATTTTTGTGCCAAACAGAAGCGTGAGAGTCGTAACCATGAATTAAAACAACAACATCAGCAATAGAGTTTAATGAAAATAACAGGGCAAATATAGTTAGTATTTTTCTCATATCTATAAAGATAATTAAAATTTATACTGCTATTCTACCACACCTATATTAGAAAAACATGATATAGATCAATTATTTTCGATAAAAACACAAGTAGTTAACGCTAACATCATGCTCGAGTTTGTACATTTTAGTAAGAGGATTGTATGTCATGCCAATGATGCTATCAAGTGTAAGGTTAGCAGCTCTTGCGGCAATATCCATCTCTGATGGTTTGATAAATTTATCAAAATCATGAGTGCCTTGAGGTAGTAATTTTAGAATGTATTCAGCACCAATAATGGCAAATAAATAAGATTTAGGATTGCGGTTTATAGTTGAAAAGAAAACTTCGCCACCATCTTTTACAAGCTCAGAGCATGCTTTAATGATAGAAGATGGATCAGGCACGTGTTCTAACATTTCTAAACAGGTAACAACATCAAATTCGCCTGCATGTTGTTGCGCAAACTCTTCAGCAGGAATTTTTTGATAATCAATATTAAGACCTGATTCTAATAAATGTAGTTTTGCAACTTCAAGTCCAGCTTCAGCCATGTCAATTCCAGTAACGTCTGCTCCTTCAAGTGCAAGAGCTTCAGCTAATATTCCACCACCACAGCCAACATCAAGGATTTTTTTACCTTGCAGGGATCCACCACATTTTTCTTTAATATAATTAAGTCTTAAGGGGTTTATCTCATGTAGAGGCTTAAATTCAGACTCTTTATCCCACCAGCGAGAAGCTAGTTGTGCAAACTTGTCTACTTCGTCAAAATCAACATTACTCATAATTCTTTTACCGCCTCTAAAACTTCATCAACATGACCTTTAACTTTAACTTTATCCCAATGTTTAATAATATCACCATCTGCAGAGATTAAGAATGTGGAGCGCACAATTCCCATATATTCTCTACCGTAAAGTTTTTTAAGTTGTATAACACCAAAAGCATTACACAAGGTTTCGTCTGGATCAGATATTAATTCGAACGGAAACTCTTGTTTAGCTTTAAAGTTTTCATGCGACTTAAGACTATCTCTACTAACACCATATATTATTGTATTAGCATTCAAGAAAGCTTGATGATTGTCTCTAAAGTCTTTTCCTTCGGTTGTGCATCCTGGAGTTGAATCTTTTGGATAGAAATAAAGAACAATATTTTTTCCATTTGGATCTGGAATTGTAACTTCTAAATCACTAGTTGCTTGACAGGTTAGTTTCGATATCTTTTCCACTCTAGTATAATGCCTCATTCTCAAAACTTTCATTTTATCATTTTGATGGATAACATCCGAAATTTTTCAATTATTGCTCATATCGATCACGGTAAATCTACCATTGCTGATAGGTTTATTCAGTATTGCGGAGGTCTAAGTGATCGTGAAATGTCACAGCAAGTACTTGATTCAATGGATATTGAAAAAGAACGTGGAATTACAATTAAATCACAAAGTGTAACTCTTGATTACAAGGCAAAAAATGGACAAACGTATCAATTAAACTTTATTGATACTCCTGGACATGTAGATTTTTCTTATGAGGTTTCCAGATCATTATCAGCATGTGAGGGTGCACTACTTATTGTCGATGCTTCACAAGGGGTTGAGGCGCAAACTGTAGCAAATTGTTATACAGCGATTGATCAAGGTTTGGAAGTGGTTCCAGTATTAAACAAGATTGATCTTCCAGCTGCTGATCCTGAGAGAGTTGTTGATGAAATTGAAGATGTTATTGGGGTAGAGGCACATGATGCTGTGCATGCGAGCGCAAAGTCAGGAATTGGAATTCAAGACATTCTTGAGCAAATTGTAGAAAAAGTTCCAGCTCCAGAGGGGAATGTTGACGCTCCAATTAAAGCTCTTATTATTGATTCATGGTTTGATAATTATCTAGGCGTTGTGTCGTTAGTTCGTGTGATTGATGGTGAAATTAAAGCCAAAACTAAAATTAAGATGTTTTCAACTAGTGAAGAGCATTTAGTTGATGAAGTAGGTGTATTTACACCAAAACGCACAGTTACAGATAGTTTAAAAGCTGGCGAGGTTGGATTTTTAATTGCTAGTATTAAAGATATTCATGGTGCTCCAGTTGGCGACACTATTACTGGTAGTAAAAACCCTGCGTTAGAACCACTTGAAGGATTTAAGCCAATTCAACCACGTGTATTTGCTGGCATCTTTCCAATATCTGGAGAAGATTATGAAAAGTTCCGCGATGCTTTGGCTAAGTTGCGCCTAAATGATGCTGCCTTGCAGTATGAACCAGAAAATTCAGATGCTCTTGGGTTTGGATTTAGAATTGGTTTTCTTGGTCTTTTGCATATGGAGATTATTCAGGAGCGCTTAGAGCGCGAATATGATCTTGATTTAATAACCACAGCACCTACTGTTATCTATGAGATTTTAGACACAAAGGGAAATATTCATTATGTTGATAGCCCATCAAAAATGCCAGCTAATCAATCAATTGAAGAATTTAGAGAGCCTATTATTACTGCCAATATCTTAGTAACAGATGAGTATGTAGGTCCAGTTATTAGCCTGTGTGTGGAAAAACGCGGTGTGCAAAAAAGTATTACTTATATGGGTAAGCAAGTACAGCTGGTTTATGAACTACCACTGAATGAAGTGGTGCTAGATTTCTTTGATAGGCTTAAGTCTGTATCACGTGGTTTTGCCTCAATGGATTATCAATTTGAACGCTATCAAGCATCAGACTTAATTCGACTTGATATTATGATTAATGGTGAAACAGTTGATGCACTAGCACTTATTATTCATAGAGATGATTCAGTACGCAAGGGTCGCGAAATTGCCGAAAAAATGAAAGAGCTTATTCCTAGACAAATGTTTGATGTTGCAATTCAAGCATGTATAGGCGCTAAGATTATTTCTCGAAGCAATGTAAAAGCTCTTAGAAAAAATGTAACAGCTAAATGCTATGGTGGTGATGCATCGCGTAAACGCAAATTATTAGAAAAGCAGAAAAAAGGTAAAAAGCGTATGCGTAGTGTTGGCAGGGTAGATATACCACAGGAAGCCTTCCTGGCTGTTCTACATATCGATTAATAAACGTATTTGTTTGTCTATATCTGCGTTATAAAGAAGGCCTAAAAAATTGGCTTAACTATAGTAAACGCTCTAAAACAAATTTAGAGCCAAAGTACGCTATAACTAGAATTATAAAACCCACTTGAATAGCTGTAATTGCTTGTTTGCCACGCCAGCCAAAAATACTTCTACCAAATACTAAAGTAGCAAAAATAACCCAGGCAACAATTGAAAGAGCAGTTTTATGAACAAGATGCTGCGCAAATAGATCATCAATAAAGATCATGCCACTTACAAGAGATAGAGTTAAGAAGTAGAATCCAACTCTTACACTTTGAAAAAGTAAGCACTCCATGGTTTGCAAAGGTGGAAGTTTATTAATAAAACTATTAATTTTTTTAGCATGTAGGTGGTTTTCCTGGATTCTAAGTAGTATTGATTGGCATAGTGCAATAGCAAGAAGGGCATATGCAGCAATTGATAAAATCACATGAGACGCAACACTTAGAGATACAACCTTACCATCAATATCTGGAAACATACCTGCAAATATTAAAGTGATTGCAGCTAATGGGTAAACCAATATCCCTAAAGCATGTACAGGTTGTGAAAATGATGACAGAAAAAGTAGTGCGGCAATAAGCCATGCAATGAAAGATGCGCTATTGGCTAAACCAAATACAATGCCACCAGTTGTATAAAAATCACTAAAGTTTAAAGCTTGAACAACAATAGCAAAACTAATTAATAAGCTTACTGTTTTTTGATGTGGATGGGTTGAGCTATTCTTAGTAAAGTAGCGCCCAAGCAGCATTGCTGAGATTAAATAAGCTCCAACTGCGAAGTAAGATAAAAGCATCTATAAGATAAATATTACAAATGGTTATATAATACGATACTTTTAAAAGTATTAACAACAAAATGTTTGATAATTTATCCGATAGACTCTCAAATAGCTTTAAAGCTCTTCAAGGAAAAAACAAACTTAGCGAAAAAAATATTAAAGATGCGATTCGCGAAGTTAGACGTGCTTTATTAGAGGCTGATGTTGCACTTGAGGTAATTAAGGCATTTTTAGACAGAGTTCAAGAAAAGGCAATTGGCCTTAAAGTTGGTGAGGGTCTTAACCCAACTCAAGAGTTTATTAAACTAGTAGAAAGCGAGCTAACCGATATTATTGGCGGTGAGAATGAATCGCTAAATCTTAAGACACAAGCGCCAGCAGTTGTTATGGTGGCGGGTCTACAAGGTGCTGGTAAGACAACTTCCATTGCAAAATTAGCAAGATATTTAAAAGAGCGTGAGAATAAAAAGGTATTAGTAGTAAGTGCAGATGTTTATCGTCCTGCTGCTATTGATCAATTAGAGGTTCTAGCTGGGCAAGTTGGCGTAGATTTTTTTCCATCAAATATAAAGGAAAAGCCAGAGAAAATTGTAGCCAATGCTAAAAAGCATGCGCAGAAACAATTTCATGATGTTCTATTAGTTGATACCGCTGGTCGTTTGCATATTGATGAGCAAATGATGAGTGAGATCCAAGCTCTACAAAAGAAAGTTAATCCTATTGAAACACTATTTGTTGTCGATTCTATGACTGGTCAAGATGCTGCTCATACCGCTAAAGCTTTTGCAGATAGTCTTCCTCTTACCGGTGTAATCCTTACCAAAACTGATGGTGATGCAAGAGGTGGTGCGGCACTTTCAGTGCGTCATATAACCGGTAAACCAATTAAATTCTTAGGTGTTGGTGAGAAGATTGATGCTTTAGAACCTTTCCATCCAGATCGAGTTGTTTCACGCCTGCTTGGCATGGGAGATATGCTTTCTCTTATTGAAGAGATCGAGCATAAGGTTGATAAGAAAAAAGCTGCTAAATCGGTTAAGAAAATGGCAAAAGGTCAATTTGATCTTGATGATATGCGCGACCAATTATTGCAAATGGAGCAAATGGGAGGCATGGAAGCATTGATGGACAAGCTTCCTGGAATGGGAAAAATTCCAGACAGTGTTAAAAACCAAGTAATGGGTAGTGTAGAGACTAA
>CAYOFV010000018.1:0-23202 GCA_964403565.1 uncultured Piscirickettsiaceae bacterium
TTCTTAAGTGCGCTTTCTGCCTGCATCATCGAAGATCCAAACATAGAGCCGGACGAGTCAATAATAAAGATAACTTCACGTGGCATATTAAGACTAGCAAAAGCCTTTTCTGCTGGAGGTGTTGCCATAAGCATTAGATAATGCTCATTGTCCTTATGCTCGGTAAATAAAGCCATACTTGGAGTTAATGATTTATTAGCTTGCCAGATAATCTCAAAATCTCTATCTGCTTGGTTGTTGCCACTTAAGCTTATATGCTTTGTAATATTGTCAACATCCGTTATATCTATTTGATGATAGCTAGACTTAATAGTATCAACATCAAAACCAGCCTTTAAATTAATATTAATCTCAACCGGTCTATCAACATAATCGCTCATTGGTGGAGTTACACTTGCTGCGTCTTTAACCCTGTGAGTATTCTTGTGTATGCCTGTTGAGGTTATTGGTGTTTTGATAGGCTTGCCCGGTACATATCTTTTGCCTATTGTTAATGGAAATCTAACTGAAAATTTATCATTATCAATTAGCACTGTTTGTTGGTATTCAATCTCAATAGTTATAGTTTCACCCGGTGCAATATTGGCAATATTGGTAGTAAATATATTAGGACGTTGCTGTTCTATAAGCGAGGCCTTTTTGCCGGCTTTTTTAGCCTGGTTGTAGATCTTCTTTGCTTGCTTACGTTCTTTAATCTCACCTTCGATTATGCGCTTACCTACATGCATCTTAAGACGGTCTACAGCTGAGTTCTCAGGCAATGGAAATACATACACCCCTTCAAGATAATCGTTGCTAGGATTGGTAAATTTTTGCTTTACACTTACTCTATTAATAGTGCCAGCAATATGCATATCTACTTTGGTATCTAGTGCTAACTCGGTAAATGTTGATTTGTCTGGCCTTGTGTAAACAATTGAGCCCGACTTAACTTCATTGATTGGATTAGATGTTGGAGTGGCAACTTTAATTTGGGTGCTCTTATCCTCAAAGGAGATCTGCGCATGAGTTAAACCAAAATAGGAAAATACAGTAATTACTGTAAGAGTTACAATAACTTTAAAGTTCGTTAGGTAAGACATAATTGCTTCCGTTTAGTTGAAAGTCATCATTATCTAAAGTAGTTATAAAGCTTAAATATAGTTTGAATGTTTTGTTGGTGAAGATTTAGATTTTGCATCCTTATACCAACTTTTGGCCTGCTTAAATTGCTGTTCAGTGATGTCAAGCATCTTGAATAGTTTTGCTGATTTAGTGGCTTTAGTTTCTATAGGTTTCATATTTTCTAGCAGTTACGATAAATCTTAAGGTGCTGTTTTTTGTATAGCCAGCAAATGGCCATGGAGTTACTAGCTTTAACTCATCAACATCACTTATGCTAACCTCCTCTTTATCAGTGTCGATTATGCTTACATCAAGTACACAGTATTGATATTCATAACCCATTTGATCGTTAAGAACTATCTGGTCATTAAGGTTGATATTTTGTAAAAAATTAAAATGATGATTTGCGCTTATAACCACTGTGCCGCAATCACCAGGCAAGTAACTATTAGGCGACCTACCTGGGCCAAACAAAAGAGTATCTTGCGTGTTGCCCTCAAGCACTACAAACTCTTGATTGTGCTGTGGTGCAGATAAGTTAAACACTGGAAATACATTTGATGATGACCAGTGTCTTGACTTAGTAATTTTTCTCATAAATTGTCCTCAAGTTTAAAAAAGACTTCAGCTTGCAGCCAAAAGGGAAAACCGCAAGCCTTAGTCAATTACCCCAACTATTACAACTTTTTTATAACGGAGGAGAAAAAGTAATAGTGGTGTTGGAGTTTGGTTAAATTCTGTACATATCGTTTGGTCTATTATTGGCCCTGCTAACAACAAATCCTAAAGCTAATCCTAGTAATAAAGTAATAGTACTTACAATGGTCATAAAGTCTGTTGTATGCATTGAAGAGTTGGTTTTATTGGCTTGATATAACTCATCACTTAATAGCTCATTGTTACTATTTAGTTTCTCTACTTTTAACTCTAATTTATTTATAACAAGCATCTGTGAATCAACCTTTGAAGCCTTGAGCGCTTGTTGCACTAGTTGGCCTTTAGCCAGTTTTAATTCTTGCTTGTATTTGTCAGCTCTGTCTCTATACATATTCGCTGATTTTTGCGAGCTTACTAGGGCTTGTTCTGCAATCTGGTTATGAAACTGCTCTGGAGTTTTATTAGTTAAATAACGTGAAATTACCCAGCCTTCTTTACCTTTATATTTAATCTTGCTCCAACCATTCTCAAGAGCTTGGTGTAATTCAACTGGAGTGTCAAGATCTAAGGTATAAATGATATTGCCTTCAGTAAATGAAGTATCACTGCGCATAGGTATTTTTATATCACCACCTATATACATAGACGATGACGCATTAACACCTACACAAAACAACAAGGACACAAGGAGGAAATAACGCATACTAATACTTCACTTAACTAAAAACAATGTCAACAGTTTAGAACTTCAATATGAAGTGCAAATGTTTTGTAAATGAAGTTTTGATGAAGATTGAATAAAGACACTTTTGCTATATAAATTTTTACTCTACAATAGCCATATCTTTTTAAAAACTACATAACAATGTTATGCCAAATATTCTATTAGTTGAGGACGATGTAGAAATTGCTGAAGCGCTTAAATTCCGTGTTGAATTTGAAGGCTTTAATTGCAAGTGGAAGACAACTGGTGTTGAAGCTTTGGATTATTTTAACGATGATATTAATTTAATAATATTAGACATAGGGCTGCCAGATATTAGTGGTTTTGACGTACTTAGAAATATCAGAAAAATATCAGATGTTCCGGTAATCATTCTTACAGCTAGGAGTGACTCTGATGATCAAGTATTAGGATTAGAAGGCCTTGAGGCGGATAGCTATATTATTAAAAAAAGTGGATCTGACAGTCCTAGAGTGATTATTGCACAAATTAAATCACTACTTAGAAGATCAAGTACTTCAACAGCTATTGATAAGCAGAAAAGCATAAAGGATTTTGTATTCAATGAGCCAATGAAACAAATACTATTTAAAGATAAGGTATTAGATTTAACTGTTGCTGAGTGCAAAATATTAGCCCATCTTATTAAAAATCCAAGCCATGTATTTGAAAGATCTGCCTTATTAAATGTTATGCATGATAGACCTACAGGTGCTGATGAAACAACTATAAATACTCACATCAAATCTATCCGTAGAAAAATTGAAGCAATAGATGCAGGCGCCAAAGATAGATACATTAAAACTCATACTGGAATTGGCTACAGTTTTAATCAATGAGAATGTTTAAGCTAACACTAGGCGTAAAGGTTTTTCTAGCCTACTTAATCATAAGTAGTGGCATTGCCTGGTATTTGATGAATAACGCCCCAGAAACACTTGTTAAAGGCATTGACAAGGCTGCTGAAGAAGTAATGGTAGATGTGGCTAATATTTTGGCTCAGGCAGTATCAGACGACATAGAGTACGATCAAATAAACATTACTAAGTTTGAAAAAGTTGTAAATAACTATCTTAACCGCAAGGTTGATGCAAAGATCTACGAGCACAATAAAGATAAGACCTCAATGCAGGTTTATATTACAGATGCAAGTGGCAAAGTAATTTATGACTCTACTGGAAGATATGTAGGTGAAGATTTCTCAAGAGATAATGATGTTTACCTAACTCTTAAAGGTAAGTATGGTGTTAGAACCAGTAGTTACGATAGAGACAACACAAACCCCACTCCTGAAGAAAAAGCCTACTATATTGCAGCACCAATTTATCACAATGGGAAGATATTTGGATCACTAACAGTATTTAAACCAGTTACTAACTTTACAACCTTTTCTAACTCTCAAGAAGATCAAATAGAATACTACGCGTTAATAATATTCTTAGTGTCTCTGCTATTTGGAGCAGGTATTAGTTTTGTTGTATCTAGATCAACTAATAGACTAGTCACGTACACTACCAAATTATCTAAAGGTGAAAACCCACCTAAACCTAATATTAGACAAGTTGAGTTTGCAGAACTATCTAAAGCTATTGAGAAGCTAAGACTAGAGTTGGAAGATAAAGAATATATTGAAGAGTTTATATCAACTATGGCTCATGAGTTGCGCTCCCCTATTACTGGTATTCGTCTAACAGCAGAAAATCTACTACTAGACATGGATGACGAACAAAGAAATCACTTTGTAAATAACATTCTTGATTCTAATAAACGCATGGATTTACTGGTAACAAGAATCCTAGAGTTATCAAAACTTGAAAGAAGAGACAAGCTTGATAAAACTGAAAAAGTAAGTGTCAAGCAACTAGTTAAAAATGTAGTTATGTCGCCAACTAGAGCTGGACTTATTACATCTAAAAGCATTAAGATCAAATACGATATTGAAAGTGATGTTGAAATCGAAGTTGAGCAACTACTAGCCGAAAGAGCATTAAGCAATATTATTGATAATGCTATTTCATTTACACCAATTAACTCTACTATTGAAATCAAGGTTAGAGAGTCTAACAAGTATGTTCATATTACAGTGCTAGATGAAGGTCAAGGTATACCTACCTATGCTAAGGGTAGATTGTTTACTAGATTCTACAGTGTAGCAAGACCAGATACTGGCAAGAGAGGCAATGGATTAGGCCTTAGATTTGTTAAAAAGATCATGCAACTGCATGGTGGTCAAGTAGAGCTTAAAAACAGATTTATGACTAGTGGCGCCGAAGCTACTTTAAAATTCCCTTTAACTAAATAAAGTTTAAAAACAAACTGTAATAATATCTACATAATAAAGTATAAATAAATCTATAAAGCCTGTTAATTCAGGCTTTTTTATGCGTTTTAATACCGCTAGATTTGATTATATTTTTTAGTTTTTGTATTTCTTTAGAGTTGGTGTCTATTAGCTTTTTTAAAGCTTTGTTTCTGAATTCTACTTCTGCAGAATCAAGGTTTTTTAATTTTTCTAAAGTGTTTTCTTGTGGATTGGCTTTACGCTCTGCGTTGTTCATAGTGCTACTGGTGTTTCCACCTTGTTTCCCTCAAGCTAATTAGCTTTAACACGGATGTTATCCCAACATTAAGACTGTTTGTAAAACAAATTTAACTAATTACAACAATCGTAAAAATAGATTATTCTTAATATTTTTAATAAACATCTGCCATTAAAAATTTATTTTTCAACCTGCTTCCATTCTGTGCAAGTAGTAATTTCTTCAACATTTCTAAATCTGTCTGATTTTTTTACTGTTGTACATCTTCTTTGTTTTGGCATTATATAAACCACTTTTTCAACTGGAACTTCTACAATTTTTTCAACTACAATTTCTTTTATAACCTCAACTGGAACTTCTTTAACCACCTCTTTAATAACCTCAACCTCTTTAACAATAGGCTTGTTATCACAAATATCGCTTTTAAGATCTTCGAGCTTGGTTCTAGCTCTATTGCGTTGTTTTTCTGTCCAATTTTTAGTATCTTCCGGAAGGTCAACTACAGCACCAATACCAGCATCTACAATATCTCCCCAACAACTACCTAAATGTTCAAAACTATCATAACCATCTTTACACACTCTTGCGTTTGTAGAGGTTGTTAATACTGCTGTTAATAAAACTACTGAAAGTTGTTTTTTCATTGAAATCTCACTTTATTGAATGTAGAGACATTTACATAAATATAAATAATCATCAAAACACCATCTTCTACCAACTTGAGTATTTTATTAAAATCTGCCGAAGCCTTGCTGGGACTGACTTTAATAAAATACCCAATTCAGCAAAATCTATCATTTTGCTAATCACCTATATTTATGCAAAGGTCTCATGTAAAAAAAACATTATAGATACATCTAGTATCTATAAGAACTTAAAATAAAAAAACCAGCGCATTAACGCTGGTTTTTGAAATTATTAAATTAATGCTAAATGTTTATTTAGCACCCATTGCCTTAGCATCAGCTTTAATTTTTTCGTGTTGAGCTTTGATTTTTTCATTCTTAGCTTTTTGCATTTGTCTAGCTTCTTCTGCAGAAGTAGGAATATATTTGTTATATCCATAGTTCCACGGGCCATTGTTACTATTAAACGGACCAAAAGAATTTGAATTAGTATCAAAACTCCAAGGTGAAGAACTAGAGCCAAAACTAAATGGCGAACTATTACCACCCCATGAAGGGCCAAATGAATTGCCACCATTGTTCCAACGCCAAGGGCCGTTATTACCACCCCAAGGACCATTGTTCCAATTGTTGTTACCGCGCCATGGTCCATTATTATTCCAAGGACCGCTATTACCGCCCCAAGGACCATTGTTCCAAGTTCTGTTGTTGTCAAAATCAAACGGATCGTCGCTATTCCAACTAAAGAAAGCAGATGCACTTAATGATGTAGCAAGTAGTGAAATTGTAAGAATTTTTTTCATTTGTTAACTCCTCATATTATTATTAAGTTAGATTCATTATAAACCAATAACTTTTTTACTATTTGCCTTTATTTTTATTAGTTTTTACCGTAGCAGGCTTGGCAGTATTGGTCGGCATAGGTCGATTCCAAGTACGGTTGTAGCCCCAGGGAGCACGGTTGTTCCAATTGTTATAACCCCAAGGAGAATTATTCCAGCGGTTATTTGTCCAAGGACCTCTATTATTACCCCATGGTCCATTGTTATTCCAATTATTACCCCAAGGGCCACGATTGTTCCAGCGATTACCCCAAGGGCCACTATTGTTATCGTCGTCAAACTCATCTGCCATGTCATCCATTTCTTCTTTAAACCAATCAGGTGAAAACATATCATGTGGATTATGACCAATAAAGCCATTGTTATTCCATGGACCATTATTACTCCATGGTGCGCTACCCCATCCAGCTGAAGCATTTAATGCGATGGTAAAAAGTGAAATTGCAGTTAATTTTTTCAATGTGTTCTCCTATAGTAAATTATTAAAAGCACAACGATTATAAAACAATTTAATGTGATTATTCACTCTGTTTTTTTAATTTTCAACAGACGATAAAAAAGCCGGCTATAAAGCCGACCTTCTTATAATTAATTTAATTAATTATTGTGCAACAACTGGAGCTGCAGGTGCTACTGGAGCAACGTTTTGCGCCCAAGGAGCTTGGTTGTAAGGACCATATGCATATGGACCGTAGTAGTTGTTGTTACCCCAACCATTATCGTCGAATTCATCCATCATGTTTTCGAACTCTTCAAAGTACCAACGAGGATCCCAGTAGTCGTATGAGTTGTAACCAAAGATACCATTATCATCGTTCCAACCGCCATTCCATGGGCCGTTGTTCCAATCGTTGTTGTTAAAAAATGCATTTGAACTTAAAGAAAGTGCAAGTAATACAATAGCGAATAATTTTTTCATTTTATGTCTCCAAAATTTTTTATGTTTACTGTCATTTGTTGACAGCTGGGTGTATTATAACATAACTATATTATAATATTCTAATAAATATAAAAAATAATTATAAAAAAAGAAAAAAAACCAGCCTTGCGGCTGGTTTTATTAAAAGACTTGTAAGATTATATTACTTAGCTGGAGCTACTGGTACAGGTGCAACATTAGCAGGAACTGCTCCAGGACCCCAAGGAGTCATCATATAACCATTTGATGGAAATCCATAGCCATTAGGGCCGTAAGGACCTTGTCCATACCCATAAGGGCCGTAGCCACCACCATAGTAGTTGTTGTTACCCCAACCGTTGTCGTCGAATTCGTCCATCATGTTTTCGAACTCTTCAAAATACCAACGAGGATCCCAGTAGTCGTATGAGTTGTAACCAAAGATGCCGTTATCATCCCAACCATATCCACCATTCCACCAGTCGTTATTATTATTCCAAAAAGCGTTTGAACTTAATGAAAGTGCTAGTAGTGCTGTTACTATCATTTTTTTCATGCCTATCTCCTATTGTTATCAAGGTCAACTATTTATATAGTTATTTATATTATATAACTCTAATATTATATTAAATTGATATAGATCAAGAATATGAAAAAAAATACAAAAAAAAGCCGGCAACTAGTGCCGGCTTTTATTAGCAAATAATTTATTTAATTACTTTGCTGGAGTTGGAGCTGCAGGTGCTACTGGAGTTCTTGGAGCAACTCTTGCTGCTGGACCCCAAGGGCCTGCATTACCACTCCATGGGCCGTTACCCCAAGGACTGTTACTACCACCCCATGGACCGTTACTACCACCCCATGGACCGTTATTCCAAGGACCATTGTTACCACCCCATGGACCGCCACCGTAAGGACCATAACCACCACCATAGTAGTTGTCGCCCCAACCGTTGTCGTCGAATTCGTCCATCATGTTTTCGAACTCTTCAAAGTACCAACGAGGATCCCAGTAGTCGTATGAGTTGTAACCAAAGATGCCGTTATCATCGTTCCAACCGCCACCCCATGGGCCATTATTACCCCAAGGACCATCATTGTTATTGAAAAAAGCATTCGCACTAAGTGCTGTTGCTAAAGAAAAAATCGCTATAAGTTTTTTCATTATTTTATATCTCCATTTATTTGTTAATAGGCTAATACCACGTTAAATTATATATCAACAAAATGCTCAAAAATAACTTTTATTCAATTAAAAGCCACTTCTGTAATTACTATATGCTGGTGTTGAATAATTACCTGTGCTAGTATCTGAATTATCTTGTGAAAATGACATTGCTGCTGGAGTCATATAAACTTGATTTTGCATTGGAGCTGTATTGGTTTCTAACTGGTAAGCATAATCAGGTGTTGGCATTTGCTGCATATTGAAGTGCTGTGCGCCTATGTTGTAAGGTGCATTGTTGTACGGATATGGATAATATCTGTATCGACGATCATTGTCGTTATCTCCAAACATCTCTTCCATCCAGTACATCGGAGTCCATACCGGCCAGTCGTTATCATCATACCCAGGACCATAACTATTAAAATCAAGAAACGCGCTAGCATTTAAACTAATACACAAACTTGTTGTAAGTATTGTTTTTTTCATATTCTCCTCAAATAATTATGAAAGTTTTCAATAAACAATATGAATCATTTAACAACGTCATTATAAAGCTGAACTTATAGGCTGTGGGTATAATGCAAATCATGAATAAAACTAAGTTATTACAATCAATTCTTGATAAGAGAATTATGGTGCTTGACGGTGCAATGGGCACCATGATTCAAAAGCACAAACTTAGTGAAGAGGATTATCGTGGAGAAAGATTTAAAGATTGGCATATTCTTGTCCAAGGTAATAATGATCTTCTGTCTCTTACTCAACCACATATTATTAGAGATATTCATAAATCATATCTTGAGGTTGGTGCTGATATTGTTGAAACCAATACCTTTAACGCTACCCGTACCTCTATGGCAGATTATGCGATGGAGGATCTTGCTTATGAAATTAATGTTGCAAGTGCAAAGCTTGCCAGAGAAGCTGCAGATGAGCTTTCGACAGATGATAAACCACGCTTTGTAGCTGGAGTTATTGGCCCTACTTCGCGTACTTGTTCTATATCTCCTGATGTAAATGATCCAGGTTTTAGAAATGTAACATTTGACGAATTAGTAGAAGTGTATTCTGAAGCCACTCGAGGATTGATTGAAGGTGGTGCAGATATTATTCTTATCGAAACTATCTTTGATACTTTAAACGCTAAAGCCGCAATATTTGCAGTACAAGAAGTTTTTGAACGAGATAATACAGAACTTCCAATTATGATCTCTGGCACAATTACTGATGCCTCTGGTCGTACCCTTTCAGGACAAGTAACTGAAGCTTTTTACAATTCACTAAGACATGCCAAACCAATATCTATTGGCCTTAACTGTGCACTTGGGCCAGATTTATTGCGCCAATATGTAGCTGAGATGTCACGTGTGGCAGACACTTATGTATCTGCTCATCCAAATGCAGGATTGCCTAACGAGTTTGGCGAATATGATTTAGGTGCTATTACCATGAGTGAGCAAGTTGGTGAATGGGCAGCCTCAGGACTTGTAAATATATTAGGTGGCTGTTGTGGCTCCACACCAGAGCACATTAAAGCCATTGCAGATTCTATAGAGAGCCTACCACCAAGAAAAATTCCTGATATTCCGCTTGAGTGTCGCCTATCAGGCCTAGAAGCTTTTAATATTGGTGATAACTCACTATTTGTCAATGTCGGTGAAAGAGCAAACGTAACCGGATCTGCTAAATTCAAGCGCTTAATTCTGAATGAAGAGTATGAAGAGGCGCTAGATATTTGTCGCAATCAAGTTGAAGATGGTGCACAGATTGTAGATATCAATATGGATGAAGGTATGCTTGATGGCAAAGCTGCAATGATTCGTTTTATGAATCTTATTGCCTCAGAGCCTGATATTGCCAAAGTTCCAATAATGGTTGATTCATCTAAATGGGATATTATTGAAGAAGGTCTCAAGTGCACTCAAGGCAAGCCTGTTGTTAACTCCATCTCACTTAAAGAAGGTAAAGAAAACTTTGTTAAATACGCTCATCTTTGTAAAAGATATGGTGCTGCTATTATTGTTATGGCATTTGATGAGGTTGGTCAGGCTGACACCCAAGAGCGCAAAATTGAAATTTGCACTAATGCTTATAACATTCTAGTTGATGAAGTTGGTTACCCACCTGAGGATATTATCTTTGATCCAAATATTTTTGCTGTAGCAACTGGTATTGAAGAGCATGATAATTACGGTGTTGATTTTATTGAGGCTACTAGAGAGATAACTACCAACCTACCATACGCCAAAGTATCTGGCGGTGTGTCAAACGTATCGTTCTCATTTAGAGGCAACAATCCAGTGCGTGAGGCAATTCATTCAGTGTTTTTATATCATGCAGTAAAAGCTGGTATGACCATGGGCATTGTAAATGCTGGTCAGCTAGTAGTGTATGACGATATTGATCCAAAACTAAGAGACGCAGTAGAAGATGTAATTCTTAACAAAGACCCAGAAGCTGGAGAAAGATTGGTTGATATAGCGCCAGATTTTTCTGGAACTGGCGATAAAAAGGATAACAAAAAAGATCTGGAGTGGCGTAGTTGGAATGTAGAAAAACGCCTAGAGCATTCTTTAGTTAAAGGTATTACTGAGTTTATTAATGATGATACACAAGAAGCACTAGATAAGCTTGGTCGACCTATTAATGTAATTGAAGGTCCATTAATGGATGGTATGAATGTGGTTGGTGACCTTTTTGGTGCTGGTAAGATGTTTCTACCACAAGTAGTTAAATCTGCCCGGGTAATGAAAAAATCAGTTGCATATCTAGACCCGTTTCTAGAAGAAGAAAAACAAGGTTGCGATACTGGACCACAAGGCAAAATCCTAATGGCCACTGTTAAGGGCGATGTTCATGATATTGGTAAAAATATTGTAGGCGTTGTACTTTCTTGTAATAGTTATAAGATTATCGATCTTGGAGTAATGGTTCCTGCCGAAACAATACTAAAAACCGCAAAGACAGAAAATGTTGATATTATTGGTCTGTCTGGGTTAATCACCCCTTCTCTTGATGAGATGGTAAATGTTGCTAAAGAGATGAAACGTCAAGGTTTTGAAATCCCACTAATGATTGGAGGAGCTACAACCTCACAAGCCCATACTGCTGTTAAGATTGAGCCTGAGTATGACAAAGGTGTGTTTTATGTACAAGACGCTTCTAAATCTGTTGGTGTTGCGACTGCACTATTATCTGACGAATTAAAACCTAAACTGCTTCAAAATGCTAGAGACGAATATGAAGCCGTACGTGAGCGTAGAGCTAATAAAGGCAAAACTAAGCTGTTAAGTCTTGATAGGGCTCGTGCAAACAAGCCAGATGTTTCATTTGCCAATATTAAAAAACCAAATCAACTTGGTGTACAAGTGTTTAAAGATTTTTATCTTGGTGAAATATATAAATTTATTGATTGGACTCCATTTTTCCGCACTTGGGAATTAGCTGGAAAATTCCCTGATATTCTTACCGATGAAGTTGTAGGCGAATCTGCAAGCAAATTGTATGCCGATGCCAAACAAATGTTTGAAAAAGTTATTAATGAAAAACTATTAACTGCTAATGCAGTTATGGGCATTTTCCCAGCAAATAGCATTAATGAAGATATTGAACTGTATGATGATAATGGTAACACTATCCAAACTCTTAACAATCTACGCCAACAACTAGATAAAAATGGCAATTCACCAAACTTTTGTTTAAGTGATTTTATTGCGCCAAAGGATAGCAATATTCAAGATTATATGGGTGCGTTTGCAGTTACTGCAGGTATCAATATTGAGCCACTAATAGAGCAATTTGAGGCTGATCATGATGATTACAATTCAATTATGATTAAAGCTATTGCAGATAGATTTGCTGAGGCCTTTACTGAGCTTATGCACTATAAGGTGCGCACTGAAATTTGGGGCTATAGCGATGAAGCGTTTGACAACGATAAACTTATCGCTGAGAAGTTTCAAGGCATTCGCCCCGCCCCAGGCTATCCATCATGCCCTGAACACAGTGAAAAACAAAAGCTATGGGAACTATTAGATGTTGAAAAAAATACTGGTATGACACTCACCAGCTCATATGCAATGTTGCCTACTGCAAGTGTAAGTGGTTGGTATTTTGCTAATCAAGATGCAAGATACTTCGGTGTGGCCAAGATTAACGAAGAGCAAGTAGAGAGCTATGCTAACCGTAAAGGTATATCTATTGAACAGGCTGAAAAACTACTCTCGCCAAACTTGGGATAATTTATTTCCAAGTGAGGCAAAGCCTTTCTCAACTTCACTAGGTTTAATGTACATATAATTGTCTAGAGTTTATTAAGTGTATTTTAGATTTTTAGGTACAAGGCATTGTCTCTGAATAAGCAGAAAAACTACTTTCACCTAATTTAGGCTAACATTATTATTTTGAGTGAATACACTCAATTAACCTTTCAACTTGACGCCTGCAACATTCATTACCATCTGATGCAAGTGTTGTTGTTTTAACTTCGTCTAGTGTTGTTGCGCCATTAGCAATAGCGTTAATAACATCTATTTTTAATACCTGATTGCAAACACATAGATTTTTATCTAAATTGTTCTTAAGAATATCTGGGAGCTTGTCTAGAGGATTTGCTACTTTATTTGTTGGCATTAACTTCTATACTACGAAGCTCTTTTGCTAACTGATCAAGTGATGAGTTTATAAGCTTATATGCGCCTTCTGCACCAAACCTTTTAGCGATCTCTAATGCTTCATTAATAACTACTTTATAAGGCACTTCAATTGAATTTTTAAGCTCATAAGCTCCAAGATATAGGATGGCATGCTCTACCGAACCTAGCTCATCAGTATCTCGAGTAATTGTAGGTGCGATTAATTCATCAAGTTCAGATCTATTTTTTAAAATATTTAAAAATAAATTTGAGAAAAAAGCTTTTGAAATCTTGCCTTCTTTTTGATTTAGAAACTGTTGCTCAATTTTTAATACTTCGCCACCTGAAACTAGGTATTGATATACAGCTTGAACCACTCGTTCGCGCGAGCGTTGTTTTGGAGTTTTGAAAGCCATATTAAAAAGACTGTGCGTCGGCTTGCTCTATAAGATATAGCATCTCAATCATAGCCATTGTTGCCTCTTCACCCTTGTTGCCTTTATAACCTCCAGCACGACCAATAGTTTGATCCATATTTAAGGTAGTCAACACACCAAAAGTTGTTGGAATTTCATAATTGTAAGATACATCTGCAATGCCTCTAGAACATTCATTACAAACGTAAACATCATGCGGGGTTTCGCCTTTAATTACTGCACCTAAAGTAACAATACCGTCATATAGATTATTGCCATTATCATCTTTTTGCCCAGCTAATCTTTTGGCTAAAAGTGGAATTTCAAACGCGCCTGGAGCATAGAATACGTTTACATTATTTTGATCAATGCCATATTTACCCAATGTATCTTTAGCAGCATCAAGTAGTGCATCACCAATATCTTGATAAAAATAACCAACAATAATAGCTACTTTTTTATCCGCTAAAAACGTTGAGTTTGCGCTCTTGTCAAACTTAAATTCCATAATAATTCCTTATTTTTTCGTGTCTACGTATTCGCTAACTTCAAGACCAAAGCCTTTTAGGCCGTGAAGCTTTCTAGGAGAGCCTAAGATTTTCATTTTCTTAATTCCTAAGTCGGATAATATTTGCGCTCCAACTCCGTAGGTTTTAATATCGTCGCCACCTGATTTTTTATTAATATTATCAATATTTTCTAAAATTGATTTATCAGTTTGCTTTCTAAGAAGTAAGAATACCCCACTACCAGATTTAGAAATATATTCAAGAGCAGCATCCACACCAAAACCTATAGACTCTTCTTGCAACACATCTCTAAATGTATCTTCCATGTGTACACGCACACAGGCATCATTATCAGCAGTTATCTCGCCCTTAACTAATGCAAGATGGGTTTCGTTATGAATACTGTCTAAAAACGAAACTAATTTAAACGTACCGTATTTAGTTTCAAAATTACGCTCATTAATGCGTTCAATGGTTTTTTCATTCTCGATACGATAAGAAATAAGATCTTCAATCGTACCCCACTTAATATTATGTTTTTTAGCAAAAATTTCCAAATCATCACGACGTGCCATAGTGCCGTCTTCATTTAGAATTTCTACAATTACTGAAGCCGGCTCCAAACCTGCTAGACGCGCTAAATCACAACCTGCTTCTGTATGGCCCGCACGAATAAGAACTCCACCTGGTTGCGCCATAAGTGGAAAAATATGACCAGGCTGAACAATATCTGATGGTTTAGCATCTGGAGCTACAGCATCTTGAACTGTTTTAGCACGGTCAGCTGCAGAAATACCTGTAGTCACACCCTCTACTGCTTCAATTGATACGGTAAAGTTAGTGCCATTAACATCATTATTCTGTTGAACCATAAGTGGTAAGTCAAGCTGCTTACAACGATCCTGAGTAAGGGTTAAGCAAATAAGGCCACGACCATGAGTAGCCATAAAGTTAATATCTTCTTTGGTTACCTTAACCGCAGGAATAATTAAATCACCCTCGTTTTCACGATCTTCATCATCCATTAGGATGATCATTTTGCCGTTTTTATAATCCTCTAAGATTTCTTCAATACTGGCTTTCATTATTATTCCTTATTGTTTAATAGCTGCTCTAAATGGCGAGCAATAATATCTACTTCAAGATTAATACTGCTACCAATTTCTAACTCACCTAAAGTTGTAGCACTTAATGTATGAGGTACGATATTTATACCAAATTCATCGCCATCTATGTCGTTAACAGTAAGTGATACTCCGTTAAGACAAACTGAACCTTTTCTAGCAATGTATTTTACCAAAGAGTGTGGAGTGCTAATTTTAAAACGCACTGAATCCCCTTCTGGGTATTTATCAGAGACTTTTGCAATACCATCAACATGACCGCTAACTAAATGACCATCAATACCCTGGTTTAGTCTTAAAGCTTTTTCCATGTTGATATTACTACCTACGTCCAAATCACTAAAAATAGTGCAATCTAGTGTCTCTTGAGAAAGATCTGCTTTAAAAGAATTACTACCGACTTCTATTGCTGTTAAGCACACACCGTTAATTGCTATAGAGTCACCAATATCTACAGTAGAAAAATCCATATCATTAGTTTGAAACTCTAAAGTTGCACCCTTTGCTGATGCGTCAATTGATTTAATTGTGCCTAGAGCTTGAATAATGCCTGTAAACATATATAAATATTAGAAAAATTAATAAACGTGATTTTACTCTAGATTATGTCTTTATTTTCTAGGCAATAACAAAAGCTAGCGCCTAAAAGTACAATCATCCAAGCTAGGTAAACCCACAAAATAACAAACATTAAAATAGACAATGCTCCATATATTAGTTCATACACTGGAAAGTATTGAATATAGGTAAACATTCCAAACTTAAGCACTTCTAAAAGAAGAGCGGCAATAACACCTGCCTTAAGTGCATTTATAAATCTGACTTTTTCAAGTGGCACAGAGTAGTACAAAATAGCAAAGCCTAAGCTTGATAATAAAAATGGGTAATATTTAGTAATTTGAGGAGCAACTGGCAAAGAGCTAACTAACTCGCTAGCCATTACATATGAGCTAAAAAATAATGATGCCCCAACAAAAATAGGACCTAAAAACAATACAAATAAATAAGAGATCAAGCCCTCCATCCAGTGACGATGATGCGAGTCATGCCACATTAGATTAATGCGTTTATCAATCTCGTATAAAAGTAGCATTACCGCAAAAATTAAAAAACCGAAGCTAATGCCCTTTATTTCTTGTGCTTGATTGATAAATGTAGAGATATACTCTTTAGCCACATCATAATTTTGCGGCAACAATTGAGTAAATAAAAACTGTTCTAAGTGCTCTTTTAGATCGGCAAAATAAGGAGAAAGTGAAAATACACTTAATCCAAGAGCAAGCCCTGGAACAACTGCAAACAGAGTGTCAAACGAAAGTATTGCAGCAGAGTCAAAACTCTCTCGCTTTACAAATCTTTTTAATACCGCTGTAATCATAGCCCCAAACCTATTGTAGTTAAGGCTATGTTATCACAGCATTAAGAATTAGTTAAAATTTATGCACTACCTTGAGACTGAAGATAATCCTCATAATTACCAGCATAGTAATCTGCCCCATCTTCTTTTAATTCAATTACTTTAGTAGAAAGAGATGATACAAACTCACGATCATGAGAAACAAATATTAAAGTGCCTTCGTAATTTTCAAGCGCCAAGTTAAGTGCTTCAATTGATTCCATGTCTAAGTGGTTAGTAGGCTCATCCATAACCAGTACATTTGGCTCTTGTAGCATTAACTTACCAAACAGCATTCTGCCCTTTTCGCCACCAGAAAGTGATTTAACACTCTTTTTAATATCTTCTTTACCAAACAGCATCTTGCCTAGTACTGCGCGCATATCTTGAATTTCTTGATTCTCTTTCTTGAATTGACTCATCCAATCAAGCACAGTCATATCTTCTTCAAAATCAGCATTATGATCCTGTGCATAATAACCAATATTGGCATTTTCACTCCATTTGATCTTACCTTTGTCGGCTTCAATCTCACCAACTAGTGTGCGAAGAAGTGTAGTTTTACCCACACCATTTTGACCAATAATAGCAACACGCTCACCAACCTCATAAATAAAGTTTAGATTTTTTAGCACGTGATTGTCATCAAAACTCTTAGACAGACCTTCAACCTCAATTACATTTCTATGCAGCTCTTTAGTTTGTTTAAAAATAATATAAGGACTAATACGTGACGAAGGCTTCATTTCATCAAGTTGAATCTTGTCTAACTGCTTAAGACGAGAAGTAGCTTGCTTTGATTTAGAAGCGTTGGCACTAAAACGCGATACAAAGTGTTTAAGCTCTTTAATTTTTGCCTCTTTCTTGGCGTTGTCAGCCTGCATTTTTTCTTGAATTGCAGTTGAAGCAATCATGAAATCATCGTAATTGCCAGGGAATACATTAATAGCACCGTAGTCAAGATCTGCCATGTGTGTACACACACCGTTTAAAAAGTGTCTATCATGAGAGATAATTACCATTGTGGCCTTACGGTTTTTCAACACATCTTCTAACCAACGGATTGAGTTAATATCCAAGTTGTTAGTCGGCTCATCAAGTAGCAAAATATCCGGATCAGAGAATAGAGCTTGAGCAAGTAATATACGTAGTTTCCAACCAGGAGCAATTTCACTCATTGGGCCATAGTGTTGAGATTCTGGAATATCTAAGCCTAATAATAACTCACTAGCTGAAGATTCAGCCATATAGCCGTCCATTTCAGCAAATTGCATCTCTAGTTCGGCAACCTTAATTCCGTCTTCTTCACTCATTTCTGGCAAAGCGTAAATACGGTCTCTTTCTTGCTTGATCTCCCAAAGTTTTTCATGACCCATAATTACCGTATCAACCACACGATAGTCTTCATAGCCAAACTGATCCTGACGCAAAATACCAAGACGCTCACCTTCCGATACAGTAACACTACCATGGGTTGGGGTTAACTCACCAGTTAATATTTTCATAAAGGTTGATTTGCCGCAACCATTAGCACCGATCAAACCATAACGATTACCGTCTTGAAATTTTAGGGAAATATTTTCAAATAATGGTTTTTCACCAAATTGCATGGTGATGTTTGCAGTAGAAATCATGACTCTTTATATGCTTAAGAATAAAAGCGAACATTATCCCATACGAATGACAAAAATCTCAAGGTTATATAAGGTATAAATATTGAAACAAAAATAGCAAAAATATTAATGCCACCAATCTTTGATAAAACTGGACAAAAGCCGGATAAAAACCTTGTTTTAGCCCTATCTGTACTTATTATTTTTGGCTGGATTATGTCATTTTCTGCCTCTATTGGTCACTTTAAGGGTTATGGTTATTTTTTTAGGCAAACAACATATATATTAATGGGCTTAGGTGTAAGTTTGTTTATATTAAAAATCCCTCTTCATTATTACAAAATTTATGCAAAAAAAATATTTTTTGCCAGCGTTATACTTCTATATTTTGTTTTTTTACCGCATCCAATTGGTTGGGAAGTCAATGGCTCTACAAGGTGGATTAACCTAGTATTTTTTAAACTTCAACCATCTGAGATTATGAAATTAGCAATGATTTTGTTTATGGCTAAATTCTTAGTTGATAAACAAAAAAATGTTAGATCTCAATGGATGGGTCTTATGCAAACTTTGATTATTGTTGGTTTGGCCGCAGTGCCTATAATGCTAGAATCAGACCTTGGTGCTACAATTATTATTACTGCAACAGCGTTTGGCATGTTGTTTTCGGCTGGAGTTTACCTTATGCCGCTTTTGTATGCTTCTAGTGCAGTGCTTGTTATTGCTGGAGTTTTTGTATATTACAATCCAAATCGCTGGGCTAGAATTTCTGAATTTTGGCAAACTGAACTATGGCTTAATCAAAGTGATAAAGTATTACAAACCAAACAAGCACTAATCGGTATAGCTAGAGGAGATTGGACTGGAACTGGACTTGGTGCAGGTATTCAAAAATACTCTAAATTACCAGAACCGCATACAGATATGATTTTCTCAATTATTGGTGAAGAACTAGGCGTTATTGGTATGCTTGGAGTGCTGGGTTTATTTGCATATGTTTTGGTTAGAGGTTTTGATATTGCACAAAGCGCATTAAGAGATGGGCGTAAATATAGCTCATATGTTGCTTTTGGCATTTGTACTTTAATGTCTTTGCAAATCAGTGTAAATATTGCCATGAATCTTGCTCTTATTCCACCAAAAGGATTTACTTTACCGTTAATTAGTTATGGTGGTTCTAGTATGATTATCTCAATTATTGCTTTTGCAATTCTATTACGCATTGATATGGAATCTCGTGCAGATCATGAAAAACGCAGAAAACACTACATCTAAATCTAAAAGCATTCTAATTATGGCTGGCGGTACCGGTGGTCATATTTTTCCAGCGTTAGCAATATGTAAAGAGCTAGAAAAACACAAGGCTAATATTAACTGGCTTGGCTCAAATAAAGGTATGGAAAATACACTTGTACCTAAGCACAACATTCCTTTATATACGGTTAGTGCAGTTGGACTGCGTGGCAAAAATATTATTAGCCTTATCAAAGCTCCATTTTTATTAACTGGAGCTTTTATACAAACTATTAAAATCTTTATCAAACTAAAGCCCGATGTAGTTTTAGGCATGGGTGGATTCGCATCGGGTATTGGTGGTGTCGTTAGTTGGCTTTTACGCAAACCTCTGGTTATTCACGAACAGAACTCAATACCAGGAACTACTAATAAACTACTATCCAAACTTAGCATACAAACATTTCAAGCATTTGATAATGCATTTGAAAAAAATATAGGCGCTACAACTTCTGGCAACCCCGCCCTATTTACCCCCAAAACAAAAATAAACAACAACAAAAAGCTTAATTTGTTAATTATTGGTGGCTCACTTGGTGCAAAACCAATAAATGATATTGTTACTCAACTTAGTCTTAATATCAATATATTTCATCAAACGGGAAAGCTACATTTGGACAAAGTAAAAGATCAATACAACAACAAAAATGTAAAAGTAGAAGCTTTTATTGAAGATATGGCAAAAGCTTATAGTTGGGCGGATATAGTGCTTTGCCGTGCCGGTGCTATGACTGTTTCAGAACTTATGCTCTCTGGCACTGCATCTATTTTAATTCCATTGCCTCACGCGATTGATAACCATCAATACTTTAACGCAAAAATATTATCTGATAATGATGCTGGAATTCTTATTGAACAAAAAGATCTTACAGTTGATTTGTTAGAAAAAACTATTAACAATCTAAATAAAGATAAAATTTTGCAAATGGGTAAAAATGCTAAAAAACTAGCAAAACCAGATGCTGCAAAACAAATTAGTGACTACTTACTAAACCTTTAATGGTGTTGGTGCATATTGATGCCTAAACCTTTAAACAGCTCTTCATCTTTACTTTGCACAACATTCGGAGTTGTAAGAAGCTCATCACCATAAAATACTGAATTAGCACCAGCAAAGAAACAAGTTGCTTGCATAACTTCAGACATGTCGGTTCTGCCAGCAGATAAGCGCACTACAGATTCTGGCATAAGAATCCTAGCAACAGCAACAGTACGGATAAAGTCTATATCACTAGGTTTTTCCATAGTCTCGAACGGTGTGCCTGGGACAGGTACAAGCAGGTTAATTGGCACCGAGTTTGGATGAGTATCCATATTTGCAAGAGTTTGTAACATTGAAGCTCTGTCTTCAGCAGTTTCCCCCAAGCCTAAAATACCACCACTACAAACATTAATACCAGCGTTTTGCACGCTTTCAATCGTATCCAAACGATCTTGAAATTCACGTGTAGTAATTACATTTGAATAGTGCTCTTTTGAGGTATCAATATTATGATTATAGTAATCAAGCCCTGCATCCTTTAGACGCTTTGCTTGATCATCTGTAAGCATGCCAAGAGTAACACACGACTCCATACCTAAATCTTTAACCTCTTTAATCATATCAATCACAATATCAAGAGATTTATCAGTTGGATTGCGCCAAGCAGCGCCCATACAAAATCTTTCAGAACCAAGATCTTTTGCTTTTTTTGCAGCGTCTTTAACTTGCTGAACTTGCATTAATCTTTCACGCTCTAATCCTGAATCATGTTTTGAAGATTGTGAACAATAAGAACAGTCTTCAGGACAAGCTCCAGTTTTGATATTTAAAAGCGATGAAACCTGAACTTTATTCGGATCAAAATTCTCTCTATGAATTGTATGCGCTTTAAACAACAAATCATTAAATGGCATATTAAAAAGACTATTTATTTCTTCCAAAGTCCAATCGTGGCGTAATTCACTCATAAGTATTAATTTAATTAAAATTTAGCTTATTTTACATTTATTAAGGATGTAAAAAAGCCGTACAAAAGTACGGCTTTTTTGTTTAAGCTTGCTAACTAATTAGCAGCTGTAGTACATATCAAACTCAACTGGATGTGGAGAAGCACGTAGTGCAGTTACCTCTTCCATCTTAAGCTCGATGAATGAATCAATTACATTATCAGTAAATACGCCGCCAGCTTTCAAGAACTCACGATCTTTATCTAATGCATGTAATGCTTGATCTAATGAACTACAAACCTTAGGAATTGACTCTTTTTCCTTTTCAGTTAGTTCGTATAAATCTTCATCACCTGGTTTACCTGGATCAATTTTATTCTTAATACCATCAAGGCCAGCCATAAGCATTGCTGCAAACGCAAGGTATGGGTTAGCTGTAGGATCTGGGTAACGTACTTCAATACGTGTACCTTTTGGATTAGATACAAATGGAATACGAATTGCAGCAGAACGGTTCTTAGCAGAGTAAGCTAACATTTCTGGCGCTTCAAAACCTGGAACCAAACGCTTGTAAGAGTTTGTTGAAGAGTTACAAAATGCATTTAAAGCTTGAGAGTGCTTAATAATACCGCCAATGTAATGTAGTGCTGTTTCACTTAAGTTACCATAGCCATCAGCATCATGGAATAAGTTAACACCATCTTTAGAGATTGATTGGTGAACGTGCATACCGTTACCATTATCAACCGCAATTGGCTTAGGCATAAATGTTGCAGTCTTACCGTAGATGTGAGCCACGTTGTGTACGCAGTACTTAAGAATTTGAGTTTCATCAGCCTTCTTAACCATTGTGTTGAATAAAGCACCAATCTCACACTGACCAGCAGTACCCACTTCGTGGTGATGTACTTCAGTTGTCACACCCATCTCTTCAATCGCTAAACACATTTGTGCACGAAGATCATGTAGAGAATCTACTGGAGGAACTGGGAAGTAGCCACCCTTAATTCTTGGACGGTGTCCTTTGTTACCACCTTCTAAATCTGAGCCTGACTCCCAGTCAGCTTCTTCAGAGTGGATTTCATAAAATGCTTTACCTAATCCAAAACCTGTATCCCACTTAACACTGTCAAAAACAAAGAATTCTGGCTCATTACCAAAGTATGCAGTATCACCAATACCAGTTTCATTTAAGTAAGCTTCAGCACGCTTAGCGATAGAGCGAGGATCTTTTTCATAACCCTGCATATCAGTTGACTCAATAATGTCACAAGTGATATTAAGTGTCGCTTCTTCAGTAAATGGGTCCATTATTGCTGTTGTTGTATCTGGCTTCATAATCATGTCAGATTCATTAATTGGCTTCCAACCAGCAATTGAAGAACCATCAAACATTTGGCCTTCTTCTAATTTTTCAGCATCAATAGTGTGTGCTGGAACACTTACGTGTTGCTCTTTACCTTTAGTGTCAGTAAAACGAAAATCAATAAACTTTACGCTATTGTCTTCAATCATCTTCATTACATCTTGTGCAGACATATTTTCTCCTTTATTTTGACTTTTTTTAATCTCTGACAGTCATTGTCATTAGCCTGCGCCGTTACAAGCAAAATTTGTTGTTTTGACTTATCGTTATATTATAAATATCTGTTATAACAATAAAAACAGCGACTTATTCTACCCTATTTTCTCAACTAAAAGAATAATCTCTGATAATTTTTCTTGCGTT
>CAYOFV010000019.1:0-22537 GCA_964403565.1 uncultured Piscirickettsiaceae bacterium
ATTAAACCTTACTTAAAAATTAAATGAGCCAGAGTAAACAATACAGTTAATTTTGTAATTTAAATCGGGCTCCGTCCCCATTAATTTCTATCAAGCAATTTATATTAACATTAGTTTAATCTCCTTGTATTAAATAACAATGATGTGTAAACCCTATTAAAAATGATGCAATATAATGCTTTTAAATCAATGATTTCTGCTATTTATTAGCAAAAATGATGCAATATAGTTAAATAAATGATGCAATAGAACGTATAAAGGGGTCGGAGTGAATATATAAACGGGTCAGAGTGAATAATAGGCTAAATATCCGCTCAAATCAGATCTAATTAAAGAACAATTTTTACAACAAAGTCCTTTAATTAAAATTATGTAAAAAAAACGCCAGCATTAGTGGCTGGCGTCGGACCAAGGTGCGAAAACCTTGGTGTGGTTGTATGTATTATATATTTATTACAACTCAGCGTTAAAAATAATCTTTTCTGTGCCAATCATGGATGATACGACTTTTCTTACGCCATGCCCAGGATTTGGTTTTTTATAGACATTAACCAGTTGATATTTTTCTAAAATCTTTAAATCATTGTTTAGGCTTGCTTTGGTGCGATCCATTTCTACCTCGAGGTCGGAAAAAAACACCTCTTTTTTATTGCGTAAAAATGTAACAATTTTAGTTCTTTCTGGCTTGAGAATCTTTGCTAGATCTTGCGTATCAACCCAAACAATATTTTTTCTGCTGAGTTTTTTACCGCTGTCTATTTCTTTAGCAGTTTCTTTAGCTGAGTTAAAGAAATCATTGATATTACCTGTTTTTAGCTCAATACTCATTTTATAAACTCCTTAATTTCTTGTTCAAAATCTTCAACCTGTTTTAAAAAACTAACAAAATTATCTATTTCAATAATTTCACCAAAATAGTGCTTGTGATGAAAATTATGTGTATTGTCATATCCTAATACTCTACCGTTGTCACCTGAATAAATACTATGATTTATATATGCCATTGAGTATTTAATAATTTGACCATTGTTATTTTCCCATGCTTCTATTTTTATAACGCCACCATCATTTTTACTATTAACAAAATGCTGTTCTGAAACTACTTTTGTTAATTTGTTTTTAGTCTTTACTTTCTTTGGCATGTAAATATTTTAACAGATATATAAAAATATTAACACCTGTTTTAAGATGAGCTTGAAATAAAAGGGCTCTATTCCCATTAATTAATATGATTTGAGTTAAATTTATTCTTTTAAATCGGGCTCTAAATCGGGCTCCGTCCCCATTAATTTATTTTATATATCTGATAAAGAAAAAAAGCACCCGAAGGTGCTTTTTATAAAAACTGTGAGGTTGTGATTAAAACGGTATATCGTCGTCAAAAGTATTATCAACCGGAGTAATAGGGTCCTGAGCAGGTGCTGCTTGAGCTTGTGGTGCACTTGGAGCAGATTGTGCTGGTGATGAGCCCATATCTTCACGACGATCTAGCATTTGTAAAACACCGTTAAAGCCAGATACCACAACTTCTGTAGTGTAACGATCGTTTCCGTCTTTATCTTGCCATTTGCGAGTTTGTAATTTACCCTCAACATATACTTTAGAACCTTTATCAAGATATTGACCAGCTATCTCTGCAAGTTTGCCAAATAAGCTAACGCGGTGCCATTCGGTTTTCTCTTGTTTTTGGCCAGTATTTTTATCAGTCCATGCTTCAGATGTTGCAACTGATAGATTGGCAATTGCACTACCATTTGTTGCGTATTTAACCTCTGGTTTTTGACCTAAGTTGCCAACTAAAATTACTTTATTAATACCTGCCATTTTGTTTTGTCTCCGTTTAGTTTTGCTGTTTGAAAGTGAGCATAATTAGTGCCCAAATAATTATCATAAAAGTGGTGAATAAGAATACACTATTTAATTCTTGTGTGGCGTAAATCCATCCGCCAAAAACACCACCAACGAATGCACCAAGGAATTGAGAAGTTGAGTACATTCCCATTGCCAAGCCTCTTTTAGAGCTAATTGCGGTTCTGGCAATTTGCGATGGTAGCATTGCTTCTAAGGCATTAAAGCCAATAAAAAATATAGTAATAAGAATAAAGAATGTTGTGTAGTCAAGGCTTAAATTGTAGAACAGTATTTGACTAACAGCGATGATTGAAATTGCCAAAATCATCATTGATTTATTTTTCTTAAATTTTTCAGCTAGGATGATCATTGGCAGCATGCCAATAAAAGAAAGAACCATTACTGGAAGATATATTTGCCAATTATCTTCAAGATCAATAATATTGTTATTAACTAGTAGTAACGGCATAGCGATAAATGCGCAAGTAAGTACCATATGTAGGGTAAATACGCTAAAGTCTAGTTTTATAAGATTGCCAGTTAATACTTGTTTAATATTCGCAATTGATAGTGAGTATTGTTCTGTTGGTTTTGCATGGGGCAGGGTGGCAACAACTAATAGTGCAACAATAGAAAGAGCTGCAATTGCCCAAAACAAGCCTGACATTCCAAAATTAACCGTAATAATAGGCCCGATAAGTAGTGACAACATAAAGGCTATACCTATTTGCATACCTACAAATGCATTGGCTTTAGATCTTTGCTCTTTGCGAACATAGTCGGCCAAAAGTGCCATTAGTACAGCAGATATTGCACCAGCCCCTTGTAAGGATCTACCAATAACTACATTGATAATATTATCCGACTGCGCAGCAATAACACTACCGATAAAAAATATTATTAAACCAATAATAAGTAGAGGTTTGCGCCCGTATCTATCAGACATATAGCCAAATGGAATTTGTAGTACTGCTTGGGTTAGGCCGTAAATACCAATAGCTAAACCGATAAGGTATTCAGTAGTGCCTTCATATTGATTTGCGTATACAGAAAATACTGGGAAAATCATAAACAACCCAAACATGCGGGCTGCCATAATTGATGAAATCTTAAGCGCGAATATACGTTCTTGTTTATTCATTGATTTTAGTTAAATTATTTCCATAGAGGCAAAACCTCCCGAACTGATTATTTTTAATACTAAGTTTGAGTTTAGAATTGTGTTTGCCAATAATAAACGTGAGGAATTGCCTCGTTAACCCAAACATGCGGGCTGCCATAATTGATGAAATCTTAAGCGCGAATATACGTTCTTGCTTATTCATTAAATCTCCCCCGTTAAGACTATTAGTCTTCTAAGCTGTAGTGCGGAGTGTAAAGAGGGTAGCTCTTTTCCAAAACTCTACGAGCGTCTTGTGCTAGTTTGTCAGTACCTAGTTGGTCATAGTTATGAGCCATTAGATGCAGTGCAGCTGGCACAGATGGAGTGTTAGGGTATTTTTCAATAATGTATTTACATCTATTAACTGCCGAGATGTATGCGCCTTTTTTAGTATAGAAAATTGCTACAAATAACTCATGTCTAGACAAAATGTTTCTTAAAACAATTAGGCGAGTTTTTGCTTCTTCAGCATATTCAGTTTTAGGAAATTTTTCAATTAGGGCTAGGTAATAGTTAAATGCATCACGTACGGAGTCAACATCACGTTGTGCATTGTCAGTAATGTAATCATCTAAGATTGAGCGAGATTTGTCTTCTGATACAACGCCACGAAGATAGTAGGCATATGGAGTAGAAAAGTGATCTGGGTAAAGTTTTATATATCTATTAAGATGATCAATCGCTAGATCGTAATCTTCACGCTTGTATAGTGCGTATGCGATTTCAAGTTTTGATTGTAGTGCATACTTTGAGCCTGGATATGCAGCTTGAAGTTGTTCAAATAGTTTGATGGCTTCATCCATTGCTCCAGCAGAGATTTGATCTTTAGCTTGAGTAAAGAAAGTTTTGGGCGACCAGCCTTTAGTAATTGATTCGCGTTTTTTCTCTTCTTCCCAGAAGCAACCGCTAAGAAGTAAGGTTAGTACAGGGATTAATAAAACTATTTTTTTCATTGATTTATTCACAAATATTAACTCAATATGCACAGCATTATACTGACTCGGTTGTATTATAATGGCAAAGATTTATTGATACTTTTATAGCAACTCTTATATGGGTAATTTGCAAAAACGCATTTTAATATCTGACCTATGTGATGTACTTGAGACTTACATGTCTCAGGAGCAGGTAGAACATGTTTATCAGGCATATATTATTGCAGCTACTGCACATGATGGTCAGTATAGAAAATCTGGCGAGGCTTATGTGTTTCACCCGATTGCAGTTGCTATGATTCTAGCTGAACTAAAGCTAGATTATTATTGCATTGTTAGTGCGCTACTACATGATTGTATTGAGGATACCAGCGTTACTTATGATGATATTGAGAGTGATTTTGGTTATCAAGTGGCTCATATTGTTGAGGGTGTATCAAAACTTACTGGCCTTGAGTTTCATTCAAGTGTAGATCAACAAGCACAAAATTTTAGAAAGCTATTTTTAGCTATGAGTGACGATATGCGAGTTATGGTTATTAAGCTTGCTGATCGTTTGCACAATATGCGTACTCTTGGATCTATGCCAAGAGAAAAACAACTAAGAATTGCTAAGGAAACTGCAGAGATTCATGCCCCTATTGCGCGCAGACTTGGACTTAATAGTATAAGAGTTGAGCTTGATAATTTATGCTTTGCTGTTACTCATCCGTATAGACATAGAGTGATAGTTGCCAATATTAGAAAGCATTGTGGCAATCAAACAAAAGTAATTAACCACACACTAGATGAGATTGAAAACCGTCTAGAACAAGAAGGTATGCCTGATATAGAGGTTAATGGCAGAAGAAAGCAACCTTGTAGTATTTATAAAAAAATGAAGCTAAAGCAGCTTAAGTTCCTGCAAGTGCTTGATATGTATGCTTTTAGAGTTATTGTGGATGATGTTGCCCAGTGTTATCAAGCTCTTGGCATTATTCATAATTTATACAAACCTTTGCCTGGAAAGTTTAAGGACTATATAGCTTTACCTAAGTCAAACGGATATCAGTCGCTACACACCGTGCTTTTCGGCCCAAACAAAACATTGATTGAAGTGCAAATTAGATCAAAAGATATGCATTTTGTATCCGAGTATGGAATTGCTGCACATTGGCATTATAAAAATGATTCTGACTCTGGTTCTCAGCTTGCTAATAACTGGCTTGGATCGTTGCTTGATATTCAGCAAAATTCTGGAACTTCGATTGAATTTTTAGAGGAAACTAAAACTGATCTATTCCCATCAGAGGTATTTGTATTTACGCCAAATGGTGATATTGTGCAATTGCCTTATAAATCTACAGTGTTGGATTTTGCTTATGCTGTACATACTAATATTGGTAATCACACAATTAAGGCTAGGGTTGATCAAGCAAATTCATCCATTTCTAGCGAGCTTAAATCCGGACAAACAATTGAAGTTATTACCAGTAAAAAAGCCAAACCACATCCATCGTGGTTGCAAATTGCCGTTACTGCAAAAGCTAAAGCAGCGATTAAAGCCAACCTTAAAGGTGAGTCAGCATCAGAACTTATACAACTAGGAGAGTATCTTCTTACTAATGCCTTTGAGTATCAGGGCTTAAGTATTGAAAATATTGAAAATGATAAATGGGATGAGTGCTTAAAGGATTTGAGTTGCAGTTCTAAAGAAGATTTGTACTTGCGTATAGGTCTGTCAGAAATTCTGGTTTCTGTAGTTTTAAATAAATTACAGTGCGATGGTGATCATTGTGTAATTCAAAATATTGTTATTAGAAAAACTAAAGGCAAGGCTATTAGTTTTGCACACTGTTGTTACCCAATTCCTGGAGATAGTGTATCTGGAATTCTAACTACTTCAAAGGGCATGGTAATGCACAAGAATGACTGCCACAACCTTAGTGTTGCAAAAAATAACAAGCAACAGTGGCTAAATATAGAGTGGCAGGCTGATGAAAATGAAGAGTTTGAAGTTAAGATAAGTATTGATGTTACTAATCGTCGTGGCACATTAGCATCTATTGCTAATGTAATTGCCAAAATGGGAATTAATATTGAAAATTTAGATGTAGTGGAAAAAGATAACTCTATAAAGTCGCTAGTAATGGTTGTATCTGTAGCTAATGTAGAAGCTTTAGATGAGGTTTTTTATAATGTTAAGCAGTTTGATTTTGTACAAAATATTAGTAGAGTTTAGCTAAGTTGCTCTAGAGCTATTGATATAAAGTTATAGACTTTTTTTTGTTAAAATTGTTATTTATTTTTATTAGTTTTTATGCGCTGGACAGACTCACTAGATATAGCTATAGCACTTGATGACAATCATCCCGATATAGACCCACAATTTGTTAATTTTGTTGACTTAAAGCAAATGGTAACCGAGCTTGATGAGTTTGACGATGATAAGGATAAATCTGGCGAGAAAATCTTAGAGGCTATTCAAATGTATTGGATTGAAGAAAGAGAATGAGAAAGTTAGTTTTTTTATTTGCGCTTGTTTTGTCACAAGCATCATTAGCATTATTAGAAGTTACAGTTACAAAACAAAATCCAGAAGGATTCCCAATTGTAATTGCTCCATTTGCTGTTAATGGAGATGCGTCTCAAGGTATGTCAATTGCGCATATTATGCGTGATAACTTTAACCGTTCTGGCGAGTTCAAAGCCTCTAGTGCTGATTATGTAGTAACTAAAGATATTGATTTTGATAAGTGGCGCAGAAATAAAACTGAGGCCATTGTTTACGGCAAGCTTGAAAAAGTTAGTAAAAAGATTTTTAATGTTGAGATTAATTTAGTAGATATATATTCTGCTAAAGAATTGTATTCTGCAAAATTTGCTGTACATAATAGTGGCATAAGAAGAATAGCACATTACTTATCTGATCATATTTTTAATGCATTACTTGGTGAAAAAGGCTCATTTGACACGCGTCTTGCATATGTAACAGTTATTAACAAAAAGAATAACCAGCGCGAGTATCATCTTGAAATCTCAGATTCGGATGCGCAAAATCCACAAGCAGTATTAAGATCGTACGATCCGATTTTATCTCCTGCATGGTCGCCAGATCAAAACAAAATTGCTTATGTATCATTTAGAAATGCTAGGTCTGAGGTGTTTATTCAATATCCATTTGTACGTCGTAAGACTGAAAAATTACCATATTTTGACGGCATAGCATCATCTCCTAGCTGGCATCCAGATGGTAAGAGTCTTATTCTTACATTATCAAAAGATGGCAATAAAGATATCTATTCATACGATCTAGCAAGTAAAAAACTTACACGACTTACAAAAAACAGTGCAATTGATACTGAAGCTAGTTATTCACCAGATGGCAAATCGATAGTTTTTACTTCAAATAGATCTGGACAAGTTCAGGTATATATTAAAAATTTAAAATCCAACAAGGTGTCACGAGCTACTTTTGAAGGTACGTATAATGCAAAAGCAGTGTATTCTCCTGATGGAAAATCATTAGCTTTGGTGCATAGATTAGGCAAGGATTATCGTATTGCAATGCTGGATATCGAAACTAAAGATTTAACTGTAATGACTGATAATTCGTTAGATGAATCGCCGTTTTTCTCACCAAATGGTGGCATGATTATTTATGCTACAAACAAGAATGACAGTGGTGTGCTTTCAGTAGTATCAGTACTAGGTAAAAATACATTTGAACTAGCATCAAAAGCAGGCGAAGTTAGAGAGCCAAATTGGTCACATTATTCAAAATAGAGGAGAAAAAATGCAAAAAATATTACTAACAACAATAAGTGCAGTGCTTATTAGTTCTTGCTCAACCAACGATGTAAAGAGCGCTGCAAATGATTTATATGAAAAAGTAATGCCTAGAGATGAGATTGTAAATAACTCTACTGAAGAAAGTATTATTGCTAAAGACAATTCTAGTTTTGATGCACAAAGTATTAGTGGTAGTAATATGACTACAGCAAAAGCATCAAGCGCAACTAAAAGTGCTGTTTCAGGTCTTAAAGATTCTGGGGTTAAGTTCACTCTACATTTTGGTTATGATAATTTTGAAATTGATGCAGAAAATACTAACGAGATTATCAAACATGCAAACTTTATGCGTGAAAATCCAAATGTTAGATTGCGTATAGAAGGGCATGCAGATGAGCGTGGTACACGCGAATATAATCTTGCGCTTGGTGAAAATAGAGCTTTGGCAGTTAAAGAAGTGCTAGGATTATACGACCTTGGGTCAAGAGTTGATGTTATTAGTTTTGGTGAAGAAAAGCCTCTTATTAATGCTCATGATGAAAAAGCTTATCAACAGAATCGTCGTGTTGACTTTGTATATGAGTAGTTGATATCTGAGACCTTTATATAAATGAAAATTAGAATTGCACTAGTAAGTATTTTATCTTTAGCGCTTAGTCAAGGAGTGAGCGCTAAGATCAATACTGAAAAAGTAATTCTAGATCATAATAAAAAAATTAAACGCCTAGTTAAGAAAAATAGAGCACTTAAAGGGCAAATAGAAAAACTAGAAGAGAGACAAAAACAAAGTAGTAAAAAAATTGCTGAATTGTTTAATTTATATGAATATAAAAAATCTAGTAAAGTAGTTGAGCAAACTATGCTTCGGGTTCGAGAGCATAATAAAAAAGCTAGAAAAATTTACACTAATGCTAGAAGTTTGCTTGTTACTGATCAATACGATAAGGCAATTGAATCGTTTAAAAAGTATTTAGATATATATCCTGATAATAATCATGCGTCAGATGCAAAATACTGGTTAGCAAAATCTTATTTTGCTAAGGGTGATTATCAAAACGCTCGCAATACTTTTATTGAGTTTCAACAGCAAAGCCCACTACATCATAAATATTCAAATTCTTTATTTGAGTTGGCAAGAGTTTATGTAGAGCTTAATCAGAGTGATAAAGCTACCAAGTTATTAGATATCATGCTTAAAAAGTTTCCAAATCATAATTCTATAAATAGAGTTAATCAGCTTATTAGTGAAATTACCCCAAAGCCTGTTATTGAAAGTCAAGAAGAAGCTAGCAAGGTTAATTAATATATTGGTGTGAAGGTAGTTAATACTCAAAATTTTGAGCTAGATCTACTATGTAGTCTAGATAAAAACAAATATCCATTTTTGCTTGAAAGTGTTAGTAATAATACTGATAATCGCTATTCAATTTTATTTGCAAATCCAGGCGATAAAATCGAGCTAAATAATCTAGATGAGTTTGATTTTTTACAAAAACTAGAATCAAAAGTCAAAACCACAAGTGCAGAATCAGACTTGCCATTTGTAGGTGGTTATTTTGTTTATCTATCATACGAATTGATTGGACAAATTGAAACAGTTCTTGCTAAGGATCTACACTTTGCAGATACACCATTAGCTACAGCTGTTTATATAAATAGTGCAGTTATATTTGATCATTTGCAAAACCAAACCTTTATTGTTGACGCTGATGACAATCAAGCAAGAATTGCTGATATTGTTAATGATATCGGCAATATTAAAAAGCAAAGCAAAACGGATTTTTCTGGCAATCTTTATCATGAAGATGATAAAAAGTTTTTAGATGGTGTTGATAAGATAAAAGACTATATTGTTGCAGGAGATGTGTTTCAGGTAAATTTGTCTCGTAAGTGGAATTATGAATTAGATAAAAATATAAAATCTACGCAAATATATAAAGCCCTAAAACAATCTAATCCTGCACCATTTTCAGCACTTGCGCAGTTTGATAGTTTTTCTATTATCTCTTCATCACCAGAAAGGTTATTTAGTGTTAGTGGAGATATTATCCAAACTCGGCCAATTGCTGGCACCCATCCTCGTGGTAGTGGTGATGAAGATGAGGTTTTGAAAGATAGGCTTATTAATCATCCAAAAGAGCAGGCTGAACATATTATGCTTTTAGATCTTGAGCGTAATGATCTGGGTAGGGTGTGTGAGTATGGATCTGTAAAGGTGGATGATATTATGTTTTTAGAAACCTATCCTTATGTGCATCACATAGTTTCTAACATTAGAGGAAAGTTAAAGAAAGATGCAACTATTAAAGACATTGTAAGAGCACTTTTCCCTGGCGGTACAATTACCGGCTGTCCAAAGGTTAGATGCATGCAAATAATTGCCGAGTTAGAGCAACAACCGCGTGCTGCTTATACCGGTTCACTTGGCTATATCAGTAATAATGGTAATATGGATTTTAATATTTTGATCCGCACTATAACTAAACAAAACAAGAATTTAAGTTTTAGAGCTGGGGCAGGAATTGTGTTTGATTCGATTGCTACTAACGAACTTGAAGAAACCAAACACAAGGCTGAGGGTTTGTTAAAGGTATTTAATTGAGACCTTTGCATAAATATGGGTGATTAGCAAAATGATAGATTTTGCTAAATTGGATATTTTATTAAAGTCAGTCCCAGAAGGGCTTCGACAGATTTTAATAAAATACTCAAGTTGGTAGGAGATGGTGTTTTGATGATTATTCGTATTTATGCAAAGGTCTCTATAATTAAGGGTTAAACTTAGAAGTCATTGGATAGCGTCTTTCTTTGCCAAATGCATTGCTAGATACTTTTGGTCCAGGGGCAGATTGCCTTCTTTTGTATTCATTGTTAAGCACCATGTTGGTAACACGTCTTACCGTATGTTCATTAAATCCAAGAGCTGTTATATATTCTACAGAGTGCTTGTTTTCAATAAATTCTTGCAAGATAGAATCAAGCTCTTCATATGGTGGTAAAGAGTCTTGGTCAACCTGATTAGGCGCAAGCTCTGCAGAAGGTTCGCGCTCTATCACTCTACGTGGAATAGTGTATTTAACTGAGTTTTTGTATTTAGCTAGTTTGTAAACTAAAGTTTTAGCAATATCTTTAAGCGGGGCGAAGCCACCAGACATATCACCATACAGAGTTGCATAGCCAACAGCCATCTCAGATTTGTTGCCGGTAGTGAGAACTATTTTTCCAGACTTATTTGATATAGCCATAAGTAGTGTTCCACGAACTCTAGCTTGGATGTTTTCTTCGGTTGTGTCAGTTTGAGTATTGCCAAAAGCATTTGTTAGTTGATTATTAAAGCTATCAACCATTGGGTGAATATTTATTTCATGATATTCAACACCCATATTTTGAGCTTGCTCTTTAGCGTCTTCTAGGCTCATGCTTGAAGTGTATTCATAAGGCATCATTACCGCTTGGATATTTTCACCACCAATTGCATCAGCTGCAATTGCTAAAGTTAGGGCAGAATCAATCCCGCCTGAAAGCCCAATAACTGCGCCATTAAACACTCCGTTCTTTTTAATATAGTCTCGCGTTGCCAATACTAAAGAATCATAGATGGTTTTTTCAAAACTTGAGTCGGGGTGAATACTAGGTTTGTTAATATCTTGAACTACTTCACTAAAAAATGGAAGCTGTAGAATAAGTGATCCAGATTTATCAATAACGAACGATCCACCATCAAACACTAGCTCATCTTGTCCACCAGTTATATTTACATAAATAATATCAACATTGCTCTCAATAGCTCTTTGTTTGATTTGCTTAATACGCTGGCTGTGTTTATCAATCTGAAAAGGGGAGGCATTAATAGTTATGATTTTTTGCGCACCAAAATTAACTGATTGATTTATAGCATCAGAACTCCATGCATCTTCACAAATAACTACACCATATCTTGTGCCCATGCATTCGAAAACTAAGGGAGTACCGCCTGGGGTAAAGTAGCGCTTTTCATCAAATACACCATAGTTGGGTAATTGTTGCTTGTGGTAGGTGCGAATTTGCCCATGTTGAATTAAGTAAGCACTGTTGAATAATTTATTTTCAATTTTTGCAGGCGCACCAAAAATAATAGCAATATTTGACGGAATATTTAAACGTATTTTTTCAATGATAATTTCAACTTGATCAATAAAACCATCACGCAGTAATAAATCCTCCGGAGGGTAGCCAATAAGAGCAAGCTCAGGAAAAATTAATAAATTAGTTGAGTTTTCTTGAGCCTCGATTGACAAATCGATGATTTTTTGTGCATTATTGTTAATATCTCCAACAATGGGGTTAATTTGCGCGATTTCAATTTTAGCTTCCCCTGATTCGTTTGAAAGCTTTTCTAGCTGCTCCTGCCAAAATTTCGACTTCGTTTTATTGTTATTTAAATTAGCTTGCTCAAGCTTAGTGTTGGCAACAACTTCAGCTGGGTTGATTCTTAAAATATCTGCAAATAGCCATGCATGGGTTTCAGATAGTGCAGCTTTACCTGATGAATATTTACTTAGGTTGGATTGATTAATGCCATATGTTTGTGAAATTTTATAGTCAGAAAGCCCGGTCTTATCACGTATTTGAGCTAAATAATCTTTAGTTTTTATAGACATATTTTTACGTATTTATAAGTTATTTATTGCCATTATAGTTAATTTTTGCAAGTAGTGGTATTTTTTAACTATGGTAAAAAATATAAGTAGTGGTAAAAAATACATAATAAATATATAAGTAATTGATTTTTAATGAAAAAATATATAGTTATTTTTTTTACATAAAATTGTTTACATTGGAAAATTTGAGTGATATAGTTCGCTTAACCAAACAACGAAATAGGAGAAAACCATGGAGCAAATGCACAAACATTTATTGGCAGAATCGCAATTAAACATTGATACTATTGAGATACAACACCAGGCTTATCTTGGTGACGCTAAAGCGCAATGCAAACTAGCTAGTATTTTCTTGAAAGGCAAAGGTGTTGAACAGAATTCTGAACATGCTTTTTATTGGTATCAAAAGGCTGCAAAGCAAGGAAATTTACTTGCTCAGTACAACGTTTGGTATGCATATTTGATTGGTGATGGTGTTAAGGCTGATAAAAAAGAAGCTGATCGTTGGTTTACTAAAGCTTCAATGAAAAATGCTAGCTCTACTAACTCTATCATTGCTCAATTAATTGGCACAACTGTGCATTAAAAACGACTAGAGGGTCGTTATATATTTTTATTGTTTTTACGGGGGGAAAATGGAAACTTTATTAAACTCATTTGTATATTTTTCAGCAGTAGTTGTACTTTCTATTAGTTTTGTATCTGTAGTTTAAAGCATGAGTGCTTTAACTATTATTAAGCCAGTAATGGCTTTATTTGTTTTGCTTTTGGCCAGTAAGTCGATAGCTGCGGTTTATACAAACTACCTGACAACAGTTGATACTAGAGGACTAAGTATTATTATATCTGTTGTAATGATATTAGGCCTTATGGCGTTTAAAAACAAACATCTATAAAAACCGTTCAAAATTCTCTTTACACCCGCTTTAATTACTGTTAGACTTTAGTTTCGATAATTCATCGGGGGATTATTGTTATTTATCTTTTTTTATAACGGGAGAATTTATGAATAAATTAGTAAAATTATCTGCCGCTTGCGCTTTAGCAATTGGTAGTTCTTTAAGTGCTGTTCAGGCTGACACGCTTAGTGATGTAAAAGCAAAAGGAAGCCTAACTTGTGGCGTATCAACAGGAACGCCTGGTTTTTCTAGTCCTGACTCAAGTGGTCATTGGTCTGGCGTTGATGTTGATGTTTGTCGTGCAGTTGCTGCTGCTACTTTAGGTGATGCTAGCAAAGTTAAGTTTGTACCATTAACAGCTAAAGAGCGTTTTGTTGCATTATCGTCTGGCGAAATCGATATGCTTTCACGTAATACTACTTGGACACACACTCGTGATACTTCATTAGGTCTTACTTTTGCTGGCGTTAACTATTATGATGGTCAAGGCTTTATGGTTAAGAAATCATTAGGCGTTAATGATGTAAGTGAATTAGATGGCGCAACTTTCTGTTTGCAAGCTGGTACAACAACAGAGCTTAACTTAGCAGATTACTTCCGTTCAAACAAGATGAGCTTCAAAGCAGTTACTTATGATACTTCTGCACAAACCAAAGGTGGTTTTGAAGCGGGTCGTTGTGATGCACTAACTTCAGATGTATCTCAGCTTGCTGGTCTTAGATCAACGCTTAAAGATCCTTCGTCTGCGGTAGTTTTGGGTAATGTTATCTCTAAAGAGCCTTTAGGTCCAGTTGTACGTAAGGATGACAACAATTGGCTTAATATTGTTAGATGGTCGCTTAATGCGATGATTGAGGCAGAAGAGCTAGGTATTACTTCAGCTACAATTGACAACTCTTCTACTAGTCCTGGTGTACAAAGATTGCAAGGTAAATCTGGCAAGCTTAATGAAAGCCTAGGTCTTGACAAAGATTGGTCACGTAACATTATTGCTCAAGTGGGTAACTACGGTGAAAGTTTCGAGAGAAACATTGGTATGTCAACACCAATCCAACTTCCACGTGGTGTAAACCAGTTGTGGATTAAAGGTGGCATCTTGTACGCCCCAGCATTTAGATAATATCTAAATAAAGTATAAAAATGGCTAACTATGGTTAGCCATTTTTTTATCATTTTTTTATGTTTACAAAACTAAAGTCACTACTAAATAACAACGAAGTTAGAGCTATTCTGTTTCAAGCGTTAGCTGTTATTGTTATTTTTTATTTTGCTTATCAAGCATTTGACAATATGATGCTTAATATCGAGTCAAGAGGTATTAGAAGTGGTTTTGGTTTTTTAAATAACGAATCTGGTTTTGCTGTTAATGATAGTTTCTTTTTAGAATATTCTCCAGCATCAAGCAACCTTCAAGCATTTTATGTTGGTATTGTTAATACGTTAATTGTTGCAATAACCGGTATCTTTTTCGCATCATTGATAGGTCTTATTGTTGGTATTGCTCGTCTGTCCAGCAACTATTTAATTAGAAAAATAGCAACTATCTATGTTGAGATCTTCAGAAACATACCAATATTACTGCAAATTTTATTTTGGTATTCAATAGCGCTTAATGCATTCCCATCCCCTAGAAATAGCATAAATTTTTTCGATAGTATTTTTCTTAATTCAAGAGGTTTGTACTTACCTAAGCTAGTTGTTGGGTTTGAATTATATTTGGTAGTTGCAAGCTTTGTTGTTGGTGTTTTGGGCTATATCTTTATCAAAAGACATACTGACAAGAAGCATGATGATACAGGAATCAAAACCAACACCATTCCGCATTTTTTAGTGCTTATACTGCTATTGCCAATACTGACTTATTTTGCCTCTGGTGCACAGCTAGAGTATCCAGTACTTAAAGGCTTTAACTTTAGAGGTGGTGTGGATTTATCCATTGAGTTCTTTGCTCTGGCTTTCTCTTTAAGCATCTATACTGCCACCTACATTGCCGAGGCCATTCGTTCAGGCATTGAATCAGTAGACAAGGGGCAAAAAGAGGCAGCGGCGTCACTTGGGCTTAAAAATAGTTGGGCAATGCGCCTAGTGGTATTGCCACAAGCCCTAAGAGTAGCGATACCGCCAATTATTAACCAATATCTCAATCTTACTAAAAATTCTTCTTTAGCAACAGCGATTGGCTATTCAGAGTTAGTGACTATATTTTCAGGCACTGTGTTAAATGTGGTTGGCCAAGCTATTGAAATTATCATATTAACAATGCTAGTGTATTTAACAATATCTCTGGTTATATCGTTAATCTTGAATATTTTTAACAAGAAAATGCAGATTAAGGGCCGATAAATATTATGGCAGTCTATTCGCTAAAAGAAGCAAAACAACCGCCACAATCGCAAACTAAGGCGATTCTATGGCTAAAAGATAACTTGTTCTCATCCACATCTAATGTGATGCTTACTTTTGTGGCGCTATACATTGTTTATTTAATCTTGCCACCGATCTTAAATTGGACAATTTTTGATGCCAATTTTGATTTGAGTGCAGATAATGAAACTTGTGGTCGAGATGGGGCGTGCTGGTCTTTTATTTATTCCAATCTTAAAATGTTTATTTATGGATTCTACCCGCAGGAAGAGCTGTGGCGCGTAAATACCATGTTTGGCATTATTGCGGCACTTGTGGCATTTGGAGCGTTAATTAATAAGTCACAATACAAGATGCATTATGTTATCGGGTCTTTCTTAATTTACCCTATTGTAGCCTTTATCTTGCTACATGGAGGACTAGGATTAGAAGTGGTTGAAACTGACAAATGGGGCGGTCTTACCTTAACAGTAGTGGTTGCTGCCGTTGGTATTGTTGCCTCTTTTCCATTAGGAATTTTGTTCGCACTAGGGCGACAATCTGAAATGCGCATTGTAAAGTTTATTTCAGTTGTTTATATTGAGTTTGTGCGTGGTGTGCCTTTGATTACTATTTTGTTCATGGCTTCTGTTGTATTACCGTTATTTTTCTCAGCAGGCATGGATTTTGACAAATTACTTAGAGCCTTAATTGGTATTACTTTATTCCAAACAGCCTATATAGCAGAGGTTATTCGTGGTGGCTTACAAGCCATACCTAAAGGCCAATACGAAGCAGCTGACGCTGTTGGTCTTAGCTTTATGCAGAAAACCACACTTGTTATTTTGCCACAAGCGTTAAAAGTATCAATTCCTAACATTGTGGGATCTTTCATTGCACTGTTTAAAGACACAACACTAGTGTTGATTATTGGTTTGTTTGATATGTTAGCCATAGTAGGCGCAGCTACAAGTAATTCTAGCTGGTTAGGCAGAGAGCCTGAGGGTTATGTCTTTGTTGCTGCGGTTCTTTGGGTTATTTTGTATTCTATGAGTCGCTATTCTAAAAAACTTGAAATTAGATTTAGCACTGATCATAAAAATTAAAAGGAAAAAGTTATGAGTAGTACAACAAACGATCGACTTTGCTGCGATATCATTAATATCAAGGGTTTAAATAAGTGGTATGAAGATTTTCACGTACTAAAAGATGTTGATCTAGAGGTTAAAGAGGGTGAGATTATTGTTGTTTGTGGCCCTTCTGGTAGTGGTAAGTCAACACTCATACGTTGTGTTAACTTTTTAGAAAGTTTTCAAGAAGGTTCTATTATAGTGGACGGTACAGAACTAACAGATGATGTTAAAAAAATACGTCAAGTGCGTTCGGAAGTGTCAATGGTATTTCAGCACTTTAATTTATTTCCGCACCTAAGTATTGTCGATAATTTAACTTTAGCGCCAATCTGGGTACATAATGAAACTAAAAAAGATGCTAGAGATAAAGCATTGAAGCTGCTTGATAGGGTTGGTATTAGAGACCAGGCTGAAAAATATCCAAACCAACTTTCTGGTGGTCAGCAGCAACGTGTTGCTATTGCTAGAGCACTGTGTACTTCGCCTAAGATTATGCTCTTTGATGAGCCTACCTCAGCACTAGATCCTGAGATGATCTCAGAAGTTCTAGATGTTATGGTGGAGCTTGCTAAAGACGGCATAACGATGATTTGTGTAACTCATGAGATGGGCTTTGCCAAAAAGGTGGCTGATCGCATTATATTTATGGATGAAGGGCAGATTGTTGAGGAAAATACACCTGATAAGTTCTTTAATAATCCAGAGTCAGCTCGATTACAGCTGTTTTTGGATCAAATTTTGTCACAATAAAGGTAAAAAACCTTCTTAATTACTTCAAATTAATAGATTTTTGTTTATTTGAGAGTAAACTCTAGGTATTAATATATTGTTAATAAAAATATATGGGGCTCTTTAGCAGAAAAAATAAAAAATCAGAAGAGAAAAAAGAGGCGGAAAATCCAAATTGGAATAAGGATTTAAAGCGTAATTCTGGCTTTGATAATGAGGTAGAGCAACAAGGTTTTGATTTTGTAGAAAACATTGATACAAAAGGGGTTATAGCTACATCGGGGACTAACGATGGACTAAGTTGTGATCATGAAGAAATAACCTCGGACCAAGTAAAAATTTTGAAGAGTTGTGTAGATGAAAACACTGCAGAAGAGTTAATGAAAATTTTAAACAGAACTCATAAAACTAGATTTAAGAGAGATATTTTAAATCCTTTGCTTGATTGTGAATTTTTAGCAAGAACAATTCCAGAATCTCCAACTAGTCCAAGGCAAAAATATCGACCTACTGGAAAATTTATAAAACCTAGAAGTTGATTTTTTTGACAAAAAATACAAATACACCCTATTTTTTAGCATTTTTTCACTATGAGCTCTAAATTTTCGATTTAAGGCGCTTTTTAATAAAAATAATATTGGTTGTTAGGTTGGTTTTAGATCGTCAAAATTATAAAATATAATAAAAATCATTGTAAGTTGTTGATTTTTAACTAAAAATTTATATTTTTGCACTATTTTCGCTATTATTAGGTGTTTTTGCTTATACTTATACGTGCTTTTTAAAATAATTTATAAAATTATGCAAAAAATTGTTATTTTCATTTTTTCCTTATTTTTTTCTATTAGTGTTTTCGCTAATTCTGTAATGTATGCTGCAGATAGTTCGGTTATTCGATCTGATAAAAACACATCTTCTCAGGTTGTTACCAAACTTACAAAATTTGATAAATTAGATGTTATTACTATGCATTATTCTGGTTGGTCTAAAGTTGTGTTTAATGGGAAAACTGGCTGGATTAAAAGCGACAAATTAACTAGTAAAGCTCCTGCTGATAAGGTGGTTAAAGGTTTGAATATTTCTAATAAATTAGTTAAGTCTTTAAAAGAAGAAATCACTACCCTAAAGGCAGATATTAAAGATTTAGGACTAAGTAAAAATAATGAAATTAAGTCTATTAAATCTAATTTAAATACTCAAATTTTAGCTATTAAAACCCAATTGAATAATGAGATAAGTTCTTTAAAATCTGCAAATTTAAAACTTAAAAATTCTAACAAATCTCTTAATAAAGAGCTCACCTCTCTTAACGATGAACTTAACTCTATTGATACAGATTCAACAGTTAGTTTGTTGATTGCACTAATTATTGGTCTGTTTATTGGTTTTGTTATTAGTATTTTTATTTCAAATTCCTCAAGAAGACGAAGAGATAGTTTTAACACTATTAATAGATCGTACTAATGTCCTATATAGAGGTATCAATTGATAACTTTGAAGAGTTAGTTATCAGTGAATCGCATAATCGCCTTGTAGTACTTGATATATCTGCAGAGTGGTGCGGTCCTTGTAGGATTTTAGAGCCTGTTATTAATGCAGTTGCTGGGGAATATGATGCTAGTGAGTTTGTACTCACCAAGCTTGAGGCAGAAGATGAAAATATGAAAATCGCTGGACGTTATGGTGTTAGGGGTTTTCCAACTGTTATTGCTTTTATTGATGGTGAGGAAGTTGATAGGTTTCATTCAGCTCAGTCGGCCGATTTTGTTAGAGATTTTATTGATAATAATCTTGAGCGTGTATAAATTATGAAAACTGGAATTTTATTAACTAATCTGGGAACTCCTGACGCACCAACAGAGCGTGATTTAAGGCGATATTTAAGGCAATTTTTATCTGATCCAAGAGTTGTAAATCCAGAAAATTTTTGGCAGAAACTAGGCTGGAAATTTGCTCTTAATTTTATTATTTTGCGCAAAAGACCCAAAGTGTCTGCTGAAAATTACGCTAAGATTTGGGATAAATTCGGCCCTGGATCTCCACTACTTAATATTACAAAATCACAGCTTAATAAGTTAAGTACTCTATTGAGTGAGGACTATGATAATTTAGAGTTTGCTTTTGGCATGCGCTATGGTAACCCGTCTATTCATTCAGCACTTAGAGATTTAAGAGACAAGGGTTGCTCTGAAGTTATTATTTTGCCACTTTATCCGCAACAATCTGGCCCTACAACTGACTCTACAGTTGATGTTATTCAATATGAGCTTGGTACTTGGACTTACGATATAGATGTTGCTTTTATTGAGAATTACTTTAACCATCCAAAATATATAAACGCCCTTGCCAATTCGGTTAAAAATCATCAAAAACACTCTGGCAAGCCAGAAAAATTAATTATGTCGTATCACGGCATGCCACAGAGATATATTGATAATGGTGATGTTTATTACGAACAATGCCTGCAAACTTCTAAATTATTGGCATCCAAGCTTAAACTAGATGAGAATGATTATATTATTAGTTTTCAATCAGTATTCGGCAAAGAAGAGTGGATTAAACCATATACTGATGCAACCCTTAAATCTTTGGCAAATGATGGAGTAAAGCATGTTCAGGTTATATGCCCAGGTTTTTCTGCTGATTGTCTAGAAACTTTAGAAGAGATAGAGGTGGAAAACAAAAATTACTTTATCTCTGCTGGAGGAGATAAGTTTAGTTACGTTCCTGCACTTAACGATAACGACGATCATATTGATATGATCTATAGTTTAATTACTCGATATTTAGATATATAATTTACTTCGCATAATTTATATTATGTTAAATAATCAATAAAAAGAAGTAAAATTTAATAATATTAAACAAGTAAATCTTCAATCGGAATCCCCTCTTTGTTTTCAAAGTGTTTGATATTTTTTAATGTTGTGTTTGCAATATTGTTAATTGCATCTTTTGTAAAAAAACCTTGGTGCGGGCTAATTAATACATTTGGAAAGCTTGTTAACTCTTCTAACATTTTGTCTGAAAATTTCTCACACGACAAGTCCTCAAAAAACACTCCTTTTTCGTTTTCATATACATCTATGCCTAAATAACCAATTTCTTTTGCTTTTAATGCATCTACAATTGCACAGGTGTCAATTGCAGCACCTCTACTTGTGTTGATAAGCATTACATTGTTTTTCATTATGGATATGGCTTTGGAGTTAATAATATGTTTGGTACATTTATTAAGCGGACAATGTAGTGAAATTACATCAGAGTTTTTAAATAAATAATCAAGATCTACGTATTCAATATTTAACTCAGGGTTTGTATTTGTGTCATACGCAACAACTCTCATTCCCATTGCTTTAGTGGTTTTAGCCACTACATATCCAATTTTACCAACACCAATAATCCCCATAGTTTTGCCTGCAAAATCAAATCCTAATAAATTATCAATGGAGAAGTTATTGTTTTTAACTTGTTCGTATGATTGACATACATGCCTATTAAGGGCAAACATTAAGCTAAGCGCATGTTCAGCTACTGCATTTGGGGAATAGTTACTAACTCTTATAACTTTTATACCGTGTTGTTTGGCTGATTCTAGATCTGCGTTGTCATACCCTGCGCAACGTAGCGCTATTAACTCTACCTTCTGCTTAGATAATAGCTCTATTACTTCTTGATCAATAACATCATTTGCAAATGCACAAATCACTTTATATCCACTTGATAGGCTAACTGTACTGGCCTCCAATCTACTTTCAATAAAGTGCAAGTCATGATTAAAATCTTTGTTAAATAAAGATAAATATTCTTTATCGTAACTTTTTGAACTGTAGATTGCTATTTTCATAATCTATTTTCAACTACTTAATTTTGTAGAGTTTTATAAGTTTGTAACCCATGCTTTGATAGTCGTTGATTCTTGCAGGCCCACTTGAAGTTACATCAACAATATCAATGTAATCCTCTTCAGGCACGTTATACCATGAAGAATGTGTTCCACAAACATGCAGATCAACATCGTCTTTTTTAACCAGATCTTTTAGTATTGAAATAGTTGTTTTTTGATTATTTGCATTACTTTTAGTTAACTGAAATTGCTCGTAGCCGTGAGAAACTATTGCGATATCTATTTCTGGATATTTTTGTTTTAGTTGTTTGCTTAGATCTTTAACCATTGGTGCAGCCCACCCCCAAGTGTTTTTACTACCTGTTACCAACTCAAATACTACCCCATCTGGCTCAACCCCTTGCTCAATTATTTTATCAACAGCTGGGTGTTTGAATTCTTCTGCATGTAACAATGTAGTTAGTAGAATTAGTGTTATTAATATTGTTTTTACAAAGTGCATATATTAAATATTTTTGTGTTTATATATATTGTATGCTTATAGCTATCTTTGTATTTGTTAATTTTCTACGTGTCAAATAGCATTCATTCTATTAATCTGATTAACCAAGAGCGTAATTACGAGTGCTCTGAGAAGGATTCTGTTTTGAAAAGCGGTTTGCGCAATGGTTTAAATATGCGCTATGAGTGTAGTAATGGCACTTGTGGAGTTTGTAAAGCAAAACTTATATCTGGAGATCTTGAGCAAATAAAACATCATGATTTTGCCTTGAGCAATGACGAAATAGAAAACGGTGAATTTTTAACTTGTTGTAATGCTCCTAAGTCTGATTTAAGCCTTGAATTAGATCTTATTGGAGATGTTAGGTCTATTCCTGTTCAAAACATTGAAACCAAGGTTAAATCAGTTAGTTTTATTAATGATTTAGCAGTTGTAAATATTCGCACTCCAAGATCAAAAACTTTGCAGTTTATGGCGGGTCAGGATGTTGAGCTTGAATTCAATGGAATCAAGTCTCGCTACCCTATTGCCTCTTGCCCTTGTAATGGTATGGAGCTTGAATTCCATATTAGAAGCATTGAGAGTGATGAGTTTTCTCAAGTCTTGTTTTCTAAAAAAATTAAACCTAAGGCAAAATTAAATCTAACTGGACCAAAAGGCGTATTTGTATTAAGAGAAGATTCTGTGAAACCTATGCTATTTATTGCATGGGATGGTGGTTTTGC
>CAYOFV010000020.1:0-15936 GCA_964403565.1 uncultured Piscirickettsiaceae bacterium
TTTGAGTCTTTGTCAGGCATAGGTACCATAGTAACTGCCTCATGGAACTCTGGATTAAAAGCCTCACCATCAGGGTGAATAGATTCAACACCAAATTTTTCCATAGTTGAGATAAACACTTTGTCTGTCATTTCCAAGCCTTCAGTGATACTTTCAACAGATGCGTTTTCTTCTTTTGCAGTTTTTAGACCCATGGTTAGGGAGTCTTTAACTTCAAGTAGTGCTTTTACAAAACCATCAAGTGCAAATTTGTGAGCGTTTTCTAAATCTTTAGCATTGCGGCGCTTAAGGTTTTCCATTTCTGCTTGAGCTCTAAGAACTTTATCCCAGTTGTCTTTTGCAGATTGTTGAGCCTCTTCTAATTGGGCTTGTAGATCGTCTTCTTGATCTTCTTGTTCAGTTGTTTCAATGTTTTCATCTTCTACTTTTTCAACTGTTTCGTCTTGCTTTTTCTTTTTTGTCATCTTGGTGTCCAATTAATGTATATTTGTAGCTAATTACTAGTCATTTATATAGTGGCTATTTTAGACAATTCAATAGCAAAAGATAATAATGTTTAATACAATCGGCATCATCACCAAGCCAAACGATCCAATAAGCCAAGACAAGTCGCAAGAGTTAAATTCTTTTTTGCGCTCTCAGGGCGTGTCTACAGTATTTGATAATGATGATATTGCCGAGAGTGCAGATTTAGTTATTGTGGTGGGCGGTGATGGTTCGCTATTAAATACTGCACGCACATTTGTTGATAACAATATTCCTATTTTAGGAATCAATCTTGGTCGCCTTGGGTTTTTAGCTGACGTCTCGGTTGATGATATGCTAGAAGTTGTTAAAGAAGTGCTTGATGGCAAGTTTACTAAAGAGGAAAGGTGTCTTTTGTCTTGTCAATTAGAACAAGATGGTGAAGTTATTGATACGCGTATAGCGCTTAACGATGCGGTTCTTCATCGTAAAGAAACACTGAAAATGATAGAGTTTGACGTATTTATTGATGATAAGTTTGTTAATAATCAACGCGCCGATGGTTTAATTGTTACATCGCCAACAGGATCAACAGCCTATTCTTTGTCAAGTGGTGGGCCAATTATGCACCCAGGAGTAAATGCTATTGGTTTGGTTTCTATTTGTCCACATACTATGAGTCACAGACCTTTATTAGTTCCAGGTGGTAGTGAGGTGGTGGTGCGCATTAAAGATATTGAAGATGGTGCAACCGTAAGTTTTGACGGGCAAAGTTCATTTTCAATAGCGCCAGGGCAAAATCTAAGGGTTCGCCAACATGGAAGTTTTATTCATCTGCTGCATCCACAAAATTACGATTATTTTGAGATCATTCGTTCGAAGCTTAAATGGGGCTCTAAGCTAACCTAAGACATAGTACTATGCTTGTTGAATTAGCGGTTAAAAATTTAGCTGTAGTTGAGAATCTAGAAGTATCTTTTACTGCTGGCATGAGCACCATTACTGGTGAAACTGGTGCTGGTAAATCAATATTGCTTAATTCTCTTAATCTGGCATTAGGGCAACGCGCTGATAAATCAATGGTACGCAGTGGAAGCGATAAGGCAGATATTAGCGCTACATTCTTACTTAATAATAATTCAAGAGTAAAAGATATTTTATTAGAGCAAGAGTTGGAAGCTGACGATGAGTGTATTTTGCGTCGAGTTATAACAGCTGACGGACGATCAAAAGCTTTTATCAATGGGGTGCCAATGCCACTTAATATAGTTAGAGCTCTTGGAGAGGGTTTAGTGGATATGCACGGACAAAATGAGCATCAGTTGCTATTAAAGCCGTTAGAACAGCTAAGTCTGCTGGATAATTTTGCAGAATCAACCGTGCTGGTTCAAGAAATCAATGTAGTTGTAAAAGAATACAAAAAGTTAAATTTACAAGTACAAGAAGCTTCAAACAACCAAGATTTGTTTTTAGAAAAACAAGAACTATACCAACATCAGTTGGACGAGCTAGAAAATGCAAATCTAACCATAGACGAACTTAATAGTATTGAAGACGAGTATAAGGTTAGTAGTAATTCTAAAGATTTGGTTGTGCAAGTATCAAATATTCTTAATCAGTTAGAAGGTGATGTTGGTCTAAATCCACAGCTTTCAAGCCTTAGTTATGAATTAGAAAAGACACAGACGATTGACGCTAAGCTCAGCAGTGCAAATGAAATGTTATCGAATGCACAGTTGCAAGTACAAGAGTGTGTTTATGAGCTTAATGGCTATTTAAATAATCTAAATATTGACGAAGAGTATTTGCAAAATTTAGAGCTAAGAATAAGTGAATTGCATGATTTGAGTAGAAAGCATAATTGCCAGATAATCGAATTACTAAGTGTTAAACAAGACATTACCGATAAATTAAACAAGCTTAGCATAGGATCAGAGTCAATTGAAAAACTAAAGGAAAAGCTTAATAAACTTGATGAAAAATATCAGTCGCTAGCTAATAAACTTACTAAGATTCGCACATCTAAAGCAAAAGAATTATCTACTAAGGTAAGTGAGGTAATGCAAATATCAGGAATGCCTGGAAGTGAGTTTAGTATAGATATTTGCACAAAAGACTCAGAAGTGTATTTAAATGGCAATGAGTCAGTAGAATTTTTAGTGCGTACTAATATGGGTCAGGAGCATAAAGCATTAAAAAAAGTAGCGTCTGGTGGCGAACTTTCGCGTATATCTTTGGCAATATCAGTAGTTGCAAGTAACAGCGAATATACCCCAACTATTATTTTTGATGAAGTTGATGTTGGCATTAGTGGCGCTGTTGCACAAGTAGTTGGTCAAAAACTTAAAAGCTTGTCCGATACTTATCAAGTGCTGTGTATTACACATTTGGCACAAGTTGCATCATTTGGCGATCAACATCTTAAGGTGATTAAGTCTCAAGGTAAAAACGGAGCATCAACCACAATAGAAAATTTATCAAGCGTTGATAGAGTGCAAGAAGTGGCACGAATTTTGTCTGGTGAGAAAATTACGGATAGATCAATTAATGCAGCAGCAGAATTAATAGCCTCTAGTGTATAGTCAGCAATAAAAAAGGCTGCAAGTGCAGCCTTTTGTTATTATGATTTTTTACCTTCTTTTAGGCGCTCAATACCAAGCATCTTAAAGATGTATTTTTGATAAGCTGGCTCAGAGTTACCAGTTTTCATATTACGGATAAAGAATTTTTCAAAGGCAATCTTCGCCAAGTGCATCATCTTACCTTTTTTCGCCCAAGTAACATTTCTTGGTGGGATTTGAGGCATAGCAACAAATGCTGCGCCAGTGTCACCCATGTCGGCAATACATACAGCGTTCCATGTAGGATGGTGAGTTGGTGTCTCTCCAGCAATCATCTCTTCAATATTGTGCACAATTGCAGTTACCATTGATTCAATCATATATCCAGTTTTTGGCGTACCGCACATAACTGGTGTAGCTTCAACTGGTGGAATGGCAATATTTACACCAAGTGAGAAAATATTTTCTTTAACAGGTGATTGTTGATAATCATTCACCATCACAAAACCACGTGGATTTACATATCCTGGATCTACTTCTGCAAGTTTTGCCACAGTATCAACACCCTTAAATGCAGGTAGCATCATAGTGTGCTTAGTTTCAACTTCATGAGTTTTGATAGTCTCACCTTCGTCGTTTACTTGTTCAACTGTTACTTTGTCTGCAGCAACTGATGCAACTTTGGCGTTAGTAATCCATTTAATATGACGATGTCTAAATTCAGACTCCAGTAAGCCTTTAGAGTCGCCAACGCCACCAAGACCCAAGTGGCCGATATACGGCTCAGCAGTTACAAAAGTAATTGGGCATTTGTCACGAATTCCACGCTTCTTAAGATCGGTATCCATGATAGTGGCAAATTCGTATGCAGGGCCAAAGCATGATGCTCCCTGTACAGCGCCAACTACAATTGGTCCACCGCCATTGGCACAGAATGTTTCCCATTCATCAGATGCTACTTTAGCATGAGCTGTTGTACAAATCGAAACACTATGGCCATCTGGCCCAAGGCCCTCAACCTCGTCAAATGCTAGTTTAGGTCCAGTTGCTAATACTAAGTAGTCGTAATCAACTACCTTGTCGTTATCAACAATTACTTGATTGTCATCTGGCTTAATTTCCGTTGCCTCGCCTACAATAAGGTTAATCTCTTTGCGTTTAAGACGTGGCTCTAGTTCAAAACTAATATCACCCTCAGTTCTCCAGCCTACAGCAACCCAAGGGTTAGATGGAATAAAATTAAAGTTAGGGTTGTTAGAAATAACAGTTACTTTATCACCTTTGCCAAGTGATTTTTTCATATCGTATGCAAATGGCAAACCACCTGTACTTGCACCGATTACGACAACGTGTGCCATATTTTCTCCTCAAGAATTTAAGTATAAAAATGCCCTATTATTCATAAGGAATTAAACTTGTCAAACATATAAGAATATTATGATTTTATAAATTGATCTAAGTTAACAAAAAATTGAAATAATTTAGATATTAGTTTGATAAATGTGTATACTTCCCCATCTGATGGAAATTCTTGTTGGGAGTGTGATAGCTGTAATAAATCAGCTGCTTTTATGCTGGAGAATGAACCGGCTTAAAAGTAATAATGTCACCAGGCCTAAACAAGTTGTTAATGCAGGTCGAATATCTTTAATAGAACGACTAGTATTAATCGGGATTCTATTGGCAGTTGCCATGATGAATTTTGATCCGTTAACGATAATATTAAGCTTTTTTTTTATTAATTTTGGTCTGGTTTACTTTATAAAATGTCAAGCGAAACTTTAACAGCTTCGGGATATATTAAACACCACTTAACTAACCTCACTTATGGTCAGTTTCCAGATGGTCATTGGGGATTTGCTCACGATGCTGTAGAGGCAGGGCAAATGGGCTTTTGGTCAATTAACGTTGACTCAATGTTTTGGTCTGTATTTACTGCTGTAGTATTTTTCGTAATCTTTCGTAGCGCAGCAAAAAAAGCAACAACTGGCGTACCAACAGGTATGCAAAACTTTATTGAAACAATCATTGAATTTATCGATGAAAGTGTTCGCGACTCGTTTAAATACAAAAATAATTTAATTGCGCCTATGTCGCTTACTATTTTTGTATGGATCTTCTTTATGAACTTTATGGATTTGATTGCTGTAGATCTAATTCCAAAATTATTCGAAGTTTCTGTAGTGGCAATGGGCGGTGATGCGCATTCTGCATTTATGAAGGTAGTACCTTCAACTGATCCAAATGTTACTTTTGGTATGGCAATTGCTATTTTTGCTATGATTATCTATTACAGTATTAAGATGAAAGGCCTAGGAGGCTTCTTATCTGAGTTATTTTTCCACCCGTTTGGCAAGTTAGGACTGCCAGCAAATATTTTGCTTGAAGGTGTTGCGCTTATATCTAAGCCTATTTCACTTGCACTACGTTTGTTTGGTAATATGTATGCGGGAGAGATTATCTTTATTCTAATTGCTATTATGTATAGCGTTGGTATTGGTTTTGGAATATTTGGCGGTCTATTACAAATTGGATGGGCGCTATTCCATATCTTAATTATTACTCTGCAGGCATTTATCTTTATGACGCTTACAATTGTTTATATGGATATGGCTCACCAAACAGAGCATTAATTTTTAATTTTATTTGATTAATAACACAGGAGAAAAACAATGAACGAAACAACTGCAATCTTATATATTGCTGGTAGTATCATGATGGGCATGGGTGCTCTAGGTGCTGCGATTGGTATTGGTCTATTAGGTGCTAAAGTATTAGAAGGTGCTGCAAGACAACCAGAGTTAATCCCAATGTTAAGAACTCAGTTCTTCATTTTCATGGGTCTAGTGGATGCGGTTCCAATGATTGCCGTTGGTCTAGGTTTATACGTACTTTTCGCGGTTGCGTAAATTACAGAATAGGGATTTTATTTTTTCAAAATACTAAGGCAGACTTATGAACATAAATGCTACATTACTTGGTCAATTAATTGCATTTGTCATTTTTATCTATTTGGTTAAAAAGTACGTTTGGCCGCCGCTTATTAACGCTATGGAAGAGCGCAAGAAGCGCATTGAAAGCGGTATATTAGCTGCTGAACGTGGTATAGCTGAAGAAGAAGAGGCGCAGCAAAAAGCACAAGAAGTGTTAAATCGCTCAAAAGATCAAGCTTCTGAAATTATTGCTAATGCAACAAGACAGGCTTCAGCAATGGTTGAAGATGCTAAAGATGTTGCTACTCAAGAGGCAGAAAAAGTAAAAGCTCAAGCTCAATCTGAAATTGAACAAGATACTATTCGTGCTCGAAACGAATTGAAAGATCAAGTTTCAACTTTGGTTATGCAAGGTGTTAATTCGGTTTTAGCAAAAGAAGTTGATGCTAAAACTCATAAAGACATGTTGGGTAAATTGTCTGAATCTTTATAGTAGTCGAATATGGAACAAACAACTATCGCTAAACCATATGCAAATGCAATTTTAGAAATTGCAGCGCAGAACAATACGCATTCTGTTTGGCATGAGGTATTAACAGCGTTAGTACAAATAGCAAGTGATGACCTATACCAGGCATTTAACTCATCACCAAACGCTTCTAAAGACGAGAAAACTCAAGCAACTATTAAATTATTGGCGTCTTCACTAGGTAGAGATACAAGTGAAGAAGAAAACGCCTTAGTTGCAATATTATTAGAGAATTCACGTATGAATGCAACAAGTGCTATTTTAGAAATGTTTGATGTGGCAATGAACGCTACTAACGACACTAAGGCATTTAATGTTATAAGTGCTTATAAGCTTACAGCGGCAGAGCAAAAACAAATAGTTAAAGATTTAGAAAGTAAATACAATGCTACAGTTAGTATCGATACACAGATTGATGAGACGCTTACTGGTGGTGTAATTATTAAAGAAGGCGACAAAGTACTTGATTTATCAATCAAGGCAAGAGTAGACGAACTAAGTACTCGTTTGTCGATAAATTAATTTAAAGTTAAGAGGATAAGATATGCAATTAAACGCTTCTGAAATTAGTGATTTAATTAAGAAACAAATACAGGGCTTTGATTTCACAGCTGAAGCACGTACTGAAGGCCGTGTTATTAGTGTGAGTGACGGTATTGTTGCCATTCATGGTTTGGCTGATGTACAATTTGGTGAGATGCTTGAGTTCCCTGGTAATACATTTGGTATGGCACTTAACCTTGAGCAAGACTCAGTGGGCGCTGTTGTACTAGGTGATTATTTGCATATTTCTGAAGGTGATACAGTTAAATGTACTAACCGTCTAATGGAAGTGCCGGTAGGTGAAGAACTACTTGGGCGTGTTGTTAATCCATTAGGTCAAGATATTGAAGGCAAGGGTGATATTGATGCTAAAGCTTCAAGACCTCTTGAGATTATTGCACCAGGTGTAATTGATCGTCAATCAGTTGATCAGCCAGTACAAACTGGTATTAAAGCGATTGACTCTATGGTTCCAATTGGTCGTGGTCAGCGTGAGCTTATTATTGGCGACAGACAAACTGGTAAAACAGCAGTAGCTGTTGATGCAATCATTAACCAAAAAGATTCAGGTGTTAAATGTATTTATGTTGCCGTAGGGCAGAAGGCATCTTCTGTATCAGCTGTTGTACGTAAACTTGAAGAAAACGGCGCATTAGATAACACAATTATTGTTGCAGCCAACGCTTCAGATTCTGCAGCCCTGCAATATATTGCTCCATATGCTGGTTGTGCAATGGGTGAGTATTTCCGTGATCGTGGTGAAGATGCATTAATTATTTATGATGACTTAACAAAACAAGCTTGGGCTTATCGTGAAGTTTCACTATTACTTAAGCGTCCACCTGGACGTGAAGCATATCCAGGTGATGTGTTCTACCTGCACTCAAGACTACTTGAGCGTGCATCGCGTGTAAATGCTGATTATGTAGAGGCAATGACAAATGGTGAAGTAAAAGGTCAAACTGGTTCACTAACAGCCCTTCCAATTATTGAAACACAGGCTGGTGACGTATCAGCATTTGTACCAACAAACGTTATTTCAATTACTGATGGTCAGATCTTCTTAGAAACAGACTTGTTTAACTCAGGTATTCGCCCTGCGATTAACGCTGGTTTGTCAGTATCACGTGTTGGTGGTGCAGCGCAAACAAACATTATTAAGAAGTTAGGTGGTGGTATTCGTCTTGACCTAGCACAGTATCGTGAGCTTGCAGCTTTTGCTCAGTTTGCATCAGATCTTGATGCTGAAACTAAAGCACAAATTGATCGTGGTCAGCGTGTAACAGAGCTAATGAAGCAAAATCAATATGCTCCAATGTCTATTGCAGCGATGGCAACATCACTTTATGCTGCTAACTCAGGTGCATTAGATGATATTGAAGTAAATAAAGTTGTTGATTTTGAAGCGGCGTTAGTTGCATATATGAATGCAAATCAAGCTCCACTGGTGGACAAGATTAATGAATCTGGTGATTACAATGACGATATTGCAGCTGAATTGCAAGCAGCAATTGATGATTTTAAGGCAAACCACACTTGGTAATAAATAATGGCTAGCGGCAAGGAAATTAGAACTCAGATCTCGAGTATTAAGAATACTCAGAAGATCACATCGGCTATGGAAATGGTCGCTGCATCTAAGATGAAAAAGGCTGAAGACAGAATGAGATCTTCTCGTCCATATGCTGAAAAAATTGCTAAAGTAATTGGTCATCTTGCCTATGCACACTCAGAGTTTGAGCATCCTTACATGAAAGAAACTGATGATGTTAAGCGTATTGGCTTAATTATTATTTCTAGTGATAGAGGGCTATGTGGTGGTTTAAATACTAATTTATTTAGATCAGTGCTAAGAGATATTGCAGAATATCAAAAGCAAGGTATTGAAGTTGATCTTTGTACTATTGGTAAGAAAGCCACATCATTCTTTAAGAATACAGGATTAAACATAGTATCAGTTCTTACTGATTTAGGTGATGCACCACATTTTGACGATTTATTAGGCACAATTAAAGTAATGCTTGATAGTTTTGATGAGGGTAATATTCAAAAACTTTCAGTTGCGTATAACGTATTTGAAAATACTATGACTCAGGCTCCAACAACAACACAGCTTGTACCTATGGTTGCAGGTGAGGTTGAAGGTATGGATCATCATTGGGATTATATTTATGAGCCAGATGCAGAAGAAGCTCTAAGTGCACTTTTGGTTCGTTATATTGAAGCCTTGGTTTATCAAGGCTTGGTTGAAAATATTGCATGTGAACAATCTGCTCGTATGATTGCTATGAATAGTGCGACGGATAATGCAGGCGATATGGTTAAAGATTTAGAATTAGTTTATAACAAGGCAAGACAAGCGGCAATTACACAAGAAATTTCTGAAATTGTTAGTGGTGCTGCCGCTGTATAGGATTTATAAAAAGGAAAGGCAAATGAGTACAGGTAAAATTACACAAATTATTGGCGCGGTTATCGATGTCGAGTTTCCATCTGATGCGATTCCAAAGGTATATGATGCGTTAAATGTAACTGCTACAAACTTAACATTAGAAGTTCAGCAACAGCTGGGTGATAATGTTGTTCGTGCAATTGCTATGGGTTCATCTGAAGGTTTGAAGCGTGGCCTTGATGTAACAAACACAGGTAAAGCTATTCAGGTTCCAGTTGGTACTAAGACTCTAGGTCGTATTATGAATGTACTAGGTGAGCCAATTGATAATGCTGGTGATATTGGCCAAGAGGCTGACTGGGAAATTCACCGTCCAGCTCCTGCTTATGATGAGCTTTCTCCTGCAGCAGAATTATTAGAAACAGGTATTAAAGTAATTGACTTAGTTTGTCCATTCGCTAAGGGTGGTAAAGTTGGTTTATTTGGTGGTGCCGGTGTTGGTAAGACAGTAAACATGATGGAGCTTATCCGTAATATTGCGATTGAGCACTCAGGTTACTCAGTATTTGCCGGTGTTGGTGAGCGTACTCGTGAGGGTAATGATTTCTACCATGAAATGAAAGAATCAAACGTACTAGACAAAGTGTCACTTGTATATGGTCAGATGAATGAGCCACCGGGAAATAGACTGCGTGTTGCACTTACTGGTCTTACAATGGCTGAATATTTCCGTGATGAAGGTCGTGACGTACTACTATTTATTGATAATATTTACCGCTATACTCTTGCGGGTACTGAAGTATCAGCGCTACTTGGCCGTATGCCATCAGCGGTAGGTTATCAGCCAACTCTAGCATCAGAAATGGGTGCACTACAAGAGCGTATTACTTCTACTAAAACTGGTTCAATTACATCAATTCAAGCAGTATATGTACCTGCGGATGACTTAACTGACCCATCTCCTGCAACAACATTTGCGCACTTAGATGCAACAGTTGTGCTTTCTCGTCAAGTTGCAGAGCTTGGTATTTACCCTGCGGTAGATCCACTTGATTCAACTTCACGTCAGTTAGATCCACATATCGTTGGTGAAGAGCATTACAACACAGCTCGTAATGTGCAAGGTGTATTGCAGCGTTATAAAGAATTAAAAGATATTATTGCAATTCTAGGTATGGATGAATTATCTGAAGAAGATAAGAGCACTGTATCAAGAGCACGTAAGATTCAACGTTTCTTATCGCAGCCATTCTTCGTTGCAGAAGTATTTACTGGTGCTCCTGGTAAGTATGTTTCACTTAAAGATACCATTACTGGATTTAAAGCAATTCTAGAAGGTGAAATGGATGACGTTCCAGAGCAAGCATTCTATATGACTGGATCTATTGATGAAGTGCGCGAAAGAGCTAAGGAGAGCGCATAAATGTCAACAATTCACGTTGATGTTGTAAGTGCTGTTGAGTCACTATATTCTGGTGAAGCAAGCCATGTGTCTGCTCCTGGATTAAGTGGCGAACTTGGTATATATCCAGGACACTTAGCACTTTTATCTACACTTAAGCCTGGTGAGGTTAGGGTAGAAACTGAAAACGGTGAAGAGTCTATTTATGTTTCTGGCGGTATTGTAGAAGTACAACCAGATGTAGTAACAATATTCTCTGATACAGCTATTCGTGCACACGATCTTGATGAGGCTAAAGCTCTAGAGTGCAAACAACGTGCTGAAGATGCTATGGCTAATGCAGAAGCAGATCAAGACGTATCTGCAACTCAGGTAGCTCTTGCTGATGCAATGGCACAATTGCAGTTAATTTCAAAAATGCGAAATAATAAATAACTCTAAACCTATACTCTAACTGAGTTAAAGTCTACAATTTTATTATTTTTAATTAAAACGCCTTCTGCTTGAAGGCGTTTTGCTTTTATATATATCTTGAGCAAAACCTCCAAGCTCTCCACTAGATTTAACTACCCGATGGCACGGAACATTTGGAGCATATGGGTTTTTATTCACAGCAGAGCCAACTACGCGATAAGCTTTGGTACGGCCAATAAGTTTTGCTAGATCACCATAACTTATAACTCTACCTTTAGAAACTTGTTGTTGAAGTGTGTTGTAGCAAAGGTTTTGAAATTCAGTCATTTAAATAAATATTCATAGCTTGATCAAACTTATCTTGAGATTTTAAGATAAAGTCGCAAGCCTCCCTTACAGCTCCATAACCACCGTTTTTGTCTGTTACAACGCAAGAGTTTTCTTTAACTAATTCATGGGCATTATTTGGCGCAATAGGCAGACCAACTTTACGCATAACAGGTAGATCAATTACATCATCGCCCATATATGCAACCTCATCAGCACTTAAATTAAGCTTATTTAGCAAATCTTCAAAGGCCTCAACCTTGTTGCTTTGTCCTTGATAATAGTGCTCAATTCCAAGATTATTCATTCTGTGTTTTACATTGCTTGATTCTCTTGCAGTAATGATTGCAGGCTCTACACCAAAGTTTTTCAGCATTTTAATACCATGACCATCGAGTGAGTTAAAGCGTTTAAACTCCATACCTTCATCAGAGAAATACAATCCACCATCGGTTAGTACGCCATCAACATCAAAAATAATTAGCTTTACTTTTTTTGCGCGAATATATGATTTATTCAGTAGTTTCATTAATTTTGCTCCAATCAAATGCACTTCCTGGATCGGTCTTACGACCAGGGGCAATATCACTATGTCCAGTAATATTTGTTATAGGGTAGTGTGATTTTAACATTCTAATAGTTGAATTAAGAGCTTGATATTGTGCGTCTTCATACTCAATTGTATCAACACCTTCAAGTTCAATGCCAATAGAAAAATCATTGCAATTATCTCTACCGTTAAAGTTTGATTTGCCAGCATGCCATGCGCGCCTATTAAATGGAACAAACTGCACAATCTCTCCGGTGCGTTTTATTAATAAGTGTGATGATACTTTAAGGTCTTTTATAGAGTCAAAATATGGATGCTTGCCAGTATTAAGCTTATTGGTAAAAAAATCTTCAATTTGACTGCCGCCAAACACGCCTGGAGGTAATGAAATATTGTGAATTACAATTAGCGATATTTCGTCATTCGGCCTTAAGTTATTATTAACAGATGGGACATATTTAGCAGAGCTTAATAAATGGTTTTTTATCATGTGTTTATATTCTACTAAAAAACCTACCCCTAAGCATTAATCTTGGCTTATTTGGATCATCTGTAAACCCGCTTCTATTATGCAGCACATTATTACATAACATTCCTTGAGCTTCTTGCATTGTATGATTGAAATGATAGATTGAATTACTTGCAAGAAAATTATCTAAAATTTCTACAGCCTGTCTAACTTCTGTTGAATTGGCAAATTCAATATTCTTTTTGCGCTGTGTGTAGCGAATATATAGCTCATTGGTCATATCGTCAATAAAAAATATAGGACCAATAGATATTTCTCGTCTTACAAGTCCGTCTATCTTGTGTTCAGGTATGGTCATAGCTTTATTGTTTGTTAAGGCTTTAACCATATCTGGGTTATCTTCATATAAATGAATGTAGATCATATGCGGATCAATCCATGAGTTGCTCCCGCCTGCTTTAGCAGGGCTTGCACAAAATAGAGAGAATGCACGAATGCGCTTTTTATAGGAGTTGTAGTATCCATCACTATGCCAGCCAATAGCTTTATTGGTATAAGGGATAAATTCGCCTTGTTGTTTATTTTTTGTATTAGCAATACTAGCAAGCCCTTTATCACCAACATATAGATGTTCGTCAAATTCATCTAAATCAAATTGATGATTTATACTATTGATTGTATCTTGGTAATCGTCTTGCTTAGGTATGGTAAAAAGTGCGAAATTATTGTTATCACACAAAGATTTTATTTTGGACTTTTCGCTTGAGCTAAGATTTTCAGGATTGGATATTTCAACTATACAATCCTGAATACTAGAACTTGCGTTTTCTAATTTGTTGTCGCGCCAATATTTGTAATCGTCAATATTGTCTAATATTGACATTAGCCATTAATGCGTTTATTAATAACCCACTGTTGAGCAATTGATAATATATTATTTACCACCCAGTAAAGCACTAGTCCTGATGGGAACCATAGGAAGAATATAGTAAAGATAAAAGGCAATGCCATCATTATCTTAGCTTGCATTGGGTCTGGAGGTGTTGGGTTAAGCTTTTGTTGAACAATCATTGATAGTCCCATAATGATTGGCAGAATAAAGTATGGATCTTCTGCAGATAAATCAGCTAAATACCAAAATGGCGTTTGTCTAAGTTCAACCATTTCAAGCAGTACCCAATACAGAGAAATAAATACTGGAATTTGTACAATAATTGGCAAACAGCCAGATGCTGGGTTAATCTTTTCTTTTTTGTATAGCTCCATGGTTTTTTGACCAAGCTTTTGCTTGTCATCACCATAAGATTCTTTAATTTGCTCCAGTCTTGGTGCAAGCTTACGCATGCCAGCCATTGAGCGATAAGATTTTTCACTTAGTTTGTAAAATGCTAGTTTAATAAGAATGGTTAAAATAATAATTGAGTAACCCCAGCTAGAAATAAAAGAATTAATCCAATGCAGTAGTTCGCTTAACGGTTTTGCAATAATAAACAACACACCATAATCAACCGTCTTATCAAGACCAGGAGCGACATTGTCAATTTGTACTTGCTCCTTAGGGCCAATATATAGTTTATTACCAGTTAGTGTAGTAGTCGCCCCAGGAGCTACTGTTGTAGATGGGTTAACTGTTGTTAATAGGTATTTGTCACCTCGCACTTTTGAAGAGTATGAGTGAGTGTCGTTGGCATTAGGAATCCATGCTGCTAAGAAATAATGCTGTACCATTGCCATCCAGCCGCCTTTAGATTTACTATCAGGCGTTGAAGAAAACTCATCAAAATCAATTTTTTCATATACCTCTTGATCATCAAATTTTGCACCACCAGTAAAGGTTGGCATCATCATGTTAGACTGATCGATTTCGTTACGAGCAAGTTGAGTATAACTAGTAAGATCAATAGGGTTGTTAGTATTGTTGGTTATTTGATAGTCTACTTCTACAGTGTAGCTACCTTTAGCAAAATGGAAGTTTTTGATAACTTCTACACCGTTAGAGTTGTAGGTTAGAGGTACTGTTAGAGTGTCACCCGATAGTGTGTAGTTGTTATTGGCAGATGCATACATTGAGTGATGTGTAGGCATAACATTCTGCGGCAAAAGGCCACTTTGAGCTTGGAATACCTTGCCTGTTTCATTGCTTAAAAGTCTAAATTTTTCTTGTTCGCCAAGAGTTACTGGGTAGTTGTTTAGATAGGCGTTTTGTAGTGTTCCGCCTTTATGACTAATTTCAACATTTAATGTATCTGTACTAACTGTTGTATATGGGTGCGAAGAGGCTTTAACCTCGACAGGAAGGTCGCTAGTGTTGTTAGTAACCATAGATGGAACATCAATATCTACATTTGCAGATCCGTTATTGGGGTTGCTTTGCGTAATATTTGCAGTACTAGACATTTGTGGTAAAGGATTACCGTTTTCATCATGAGTTACTTGCCATCTATCCCATAATAAAAAGACAGATAAAAATATTGCAATAATTAGAAAGAATTTTTGATTGTCCATAATGTTTTTTAACTTAAATTGTTATTTTTTTGGCACTGGGTCAAATCCACCATCATGCCATGGGTGACATTTGCCAATACGACGAGTTGCTAATTTTAAACCTTTAAAGAAGCCGTGTGTCTTAATAGCCTCATATGAATATTCAGAACACGTAGGTGTAAATCTACAATTAGACCCCAATAAAGGAGAAATAAACAATTGATAGAATTTAATTGGTATTAATAATAGGTAACGCATTAGACTTTAGTTGCCTTATCAAGTGTTTTTTCTAAATCTTGAAAAAGATCATTGTTGCTGGCATCACCACCTCGAGCCATAACTACAAACTCCCAGTGAGAAAGTTTGTCTTTATTATGTCTAAAAGTCTCACGGGCAATGCGCTTAAATTTGTTTCTATCAACAGCTAAGCGGTGGGCTTTTTTTGCAATTGCAAGTCCAAGTCTAGAGCTGCTATTTGTATTTCTAGCAACAACTTGCCAATACTTGCCTCTAGTTATTTTGCCATTTTTAAAAACAGCAGAATACTCACTTGGTTTTATGATTTTTGAAGCTTTTTCCAGCTTAAAAGACACCTATTATGCAGCTAAACGCTTACGACCCTTTTTTCTACGAGCGCTAAGTACTGCACGACCAGCTTTTGTGCTCATTCTTGATCTGAAGCCATGCTTACGCTTACGCTTAATAACACTTGGTTGAAAAGTTCTCTTTTGTTTCATAACAAATTACCGGGAATAAAAACTTGTAAATTTTACCACAAATGTTGCGTATTATTTGCATTATGAACTTAGTTTATTGGTTAATGCTCTTAAGAGTTCCGTATGTTGGAGTTAAAACATTTTATCAGGC
>CAYOFV010000020.1:16036-22101 GCA_964403565.1 uncultured Piscirickettsiaceae bacterium
TGGATCGTATTTATCCTGCAAAGCATAAATCTTTGGCACATCAAATATCCATTAGCGGAGCATTAATTTCAGAGTTTCCAATTGGCACATCTCCAATTGCTGCAAATTTTCCAAGAAGAAATCGTATTATTAGTGCATTAAGTATGGGTGTTTTAGTAGTTGAATCAAGCATTAAATCTGGCACCATGATTACTGCAAAACTTGCAGCTGATCAAGGTAAAGAAGTATTTGCTGTACCAAGTGCAATCAACAACCCACTGGCTGAAGGACCACACCTATTAATTAAACAGGGCGCTAAATTAACTGAGAATATTGATGATATTTTGCAAGAGCTGCCAGCATCTTTTAGCCCTGTTAATAATAACGTTAAAGAAGCTAAAAACACAAAAAGTGTGGACAACAATGCCTCTGTGCTATTAAAATACCTGGGTTATAATGCCGTAAGTATTGATCAATTGGTTGAAAAATCAGGCATGAGTCCACAGATAGTTACTCAAGAGTTGTTGTTACTCGAGCTTGATAACAGGGTTGAAAAAACCGCCTCTGGATATGTATTAATTAGGTAGAAGTCTATGACAAATAATATTCTTGATGTTTTAACTTATATGTTTGATTTTTTGTTTGAAGAAGCAGAACATGGTGAGGAGCATCAAATTGATGACAAAGAATTAAAAGCACATCTTTCTGATGCGGGCTTTGATGTTGTGCGTATTGATAAAGCTTTTAGCTGGTTAGAAAATATTGCCGCCCTGCAAGATGGAACGATTAAGCCATTTAATGCAACATCTGGATCTATGCGTATTTATAGTGATGCAGAGAAGCTAAAGCTTGATACTAAATCTCGTGGATTTTTACAATTTATGGAAAATGTTGGCCAGCTTGATGCTAATCAGCGTGAAATGGTAGTTGACCAGGTTATGTCATTAGGTGATACAAAAATCTCACTTGATGATTTGAAGTGGGTAGTAATGATGGTTTTAGGCAATAGTTCAGCACAAGAAATATCTACAGAATGGCTTGAGTCAATTGTATTCTTAGATGAGAGTCGAACTGTTCAATAATGGCAAATAATCTTGTCATAGTTGAGTCTCCTGCCAAAGCTAAAACTATAGAAAAATTCCTCGGTAAAGATTATACGGTTAAATCTAGTATTGGCCATATTCGTGACATGCCTAAAAAAGACATGGGCATCGATATTGAGAATAATTTCCAGCCGACTTATCAAGTAAGTAGCGACAAGAAAAAAGTTGTTGCCGAGCTTAGAAAGCTTGCAAAATCGGCAAATCAAGTATATCTGGCAACTGATGAGGATCGCGAAGGAGAAGCAATTGCGTGGCATTTGCTTGAAGCGCTAAAATTGCCAAAAGACACTCCACGAATAGTTTTCCATGAGATTACTAAAAGCGCTATTACTAATGCAATAGTTGAACCAAGACAAGTAGACTATCATTTGGTTGATGCACAGCAAGCTCGACGCATTATTGATAGACTTGTAGGTTTTGAGATTTCACCAATTCTTTGGAGAAAAATCTCAGGTGCACGTTCTGCTGGCCGTGTTCAGTCTCCTGTGGTTAGGCTTGTGGTTGAAAGGGAAAGAGAGATTGCTAACCATACACCTGATGTTTCTTATAAAGTTAAAGCTGAGTTAAAAAACACAAGTGGCGATACATTTGAAGTTAAGCTTTCTAGCGACTTCGAAAACAAAGAAGATGCACTTGATTTTGCCAATAATTTAGTTGGCGCAAGTATAAGTGTAGATTCAATTAGCAAAAAACCTTCAAAACGCTCACCTAAAGCGCCGTTTATAACTTCAACTCTGCAGCAAGAGGCGGCTCAAAAGCTAGGCTTTTCTGTAAAGCAAACTATGAACATTGCTCAGAATCTTTATCGTGAAGGCATTATTACCTATATGCGAACTGATTCATTCACTCTATCAGAAGAGGCAATTAGTGCTGCTAGTAATGTTATTAATAGCAAATATGGCAGTGAATATCATCAACTAAGAAGATTTAAAACTAAAGATGCTAGCGCTCAAGAGGCGCACGAAGCAATCAGACCTACTGATCTTACTAAAGAAGAGATTTACGGCATAGACGAACAAGCACAAAAGCTTTATAGGTTAATTTATAAGCGTACTTTGGCATCACAAATGAGCGATGCTAAACTTGAAAAAACCAAAGTTGGTATTGCAATATCAAATCGTAATGAACAGTTTGTTGCCAATGGTGAGATATTGGTTTTCCCTGGCTTTTTGAGTGTTTATAACTATATGTCAAGTGATGATAAGCTTTTGCCTGACTTAAAAGAGGGAGATGTTTTAGAACTTGACAGTTTTAGCTCAAGGCAAAGTTTTTCTCGTCCAAAGGCTCGCTATACTGAAGCGTCGCTTGTTAAAAAAATTGAGGCAATGGGAATTGGCAGACCATCAACATTTGCCACAATGGTTTCAACCGTACAGGATCGTGGCTATGTATCTAAAGAAAGTCGTGATGGTTATGAGCGTGAATATGAGCTAATTGAAATTAATGACAATCAGGTTAAGGTTTCAAGTGTATCTGAGGTTACAGGAGCTGAGAAAAATAAACTTTTTCCAACTAATGTTGCTTATTTATTAAATGACTTTTTGGTAAAGAACTTTAGCAATATTATTGATTATGATTTTACTGCCAAACTAGAAAACAACTTCGACACTATTGCCTCACAAGATGTAGTGTGGCAGGATGTAGTGCGTAATTTTTATGAGCCGTTTCATGGGCAAATTGAAGCTGCTAAAGACATCTCTAGGGAAGAAACTCATGGTATGCGCGAACTTGGTACTGACCCAACAAGCGGCAAACCAGTTACTGTGCGCTTTGGGCGCTATGGAGCTTATGCACAAATTGGCACGCAAGACGATGAAGAAAAGCCGGTTTTTGCATCACTTAGAACGGGTAATGATATTGAAACTATTACTCTTGATGAGGCACTAGAGTTATTTAAAATGCCAAGAACTGTTGGTGAGACTGAAGATGGTTTAACAATTAAAGCCAACTATGGTAGATTCGGCCCTTATCTGCAATACGGTAAAAAATATGTATCTTTAAAGGAAGATACTCCAGAGGAAGTAACCCTAGAAAAAGCTCTTGAACTTATAGCCGCAAAAGAAAAGTTTGATGCTGAAAGAATAATCAAAACTTTTGATGATTCAGAGATACAAATCTTAAATGGTCGATTCGGCCCTTATATTTGGAATGGTAAAAAACGTGGCAAAGGCCAGAAAAATATCACTATTAAGAAAGTTTTTGGCGATAAAGATCCAAAAGACTTAACTCTTGATGAGTGCAAAAAAGCCATTGCTGGAAAGTTAAAAGCCAAAAGCACTAAACGCAAAAAGAAAAGCACAAAAAAAGCTGCTAAAAAATAAGTCCAGTACTGTCTTTTGACACAAATCTAGCGAGGTATTATTATTTTCACAAGAGTGTAAAATACTCACTATTGTTATAAACTGTTGATAATTATTATGTTGTTATTAAGTGAGATTATGATCTCTAACCCTCAGATTGAAGATTTTGAATCTTTAGTGGAAATGGTTAAGGCTGTATCAAAGTCTTCTGATGAAAGGTTTTTTCGTATGGATGTAAAGCCTGATTATGTTGACACCCCGGAAAATTGGGAAGATCGCATGGAGGCGGCCTTTTATTAAAGGACAATAAAATGGGAAAATATCTAAATAAAGAACAGATAGTTGATGCTGAAGAAGCTGATGATGTTTATGCTAATGAAGAGCAGTTAAGCGCTAAGCTTGAATTCTTTGAAAAGCAATTATCAGAGCAAGACGACACCACACCGGTTGAAGATAGGATAAACACCCTATTAGAAATTGCCCGTATTCAAGTTGAGCGTTACAAAGGCGCTGATGCTTGGGAAAAGGCTATGAAAGCATTTGATTTAGCTAAAGAAAATCAAATGTGGGAGCATGCTGTTGAGGCGTGTGACGCTATGTTCTTGTCAGAAGGTCCGGATAGTTTAAAGGCGTTAGGTCATGGCATCTGGCTTGGGGTTACTTTTCCAATTGACCCTGAACTAACAGTTGCTATTTTGCAGCATTTGGTTGAGGAATCTCCAAAGGGTGCTGACACTAAAGCTTATGCAGCAGCAGTTGCGCACTATATAACTTCTGTTCGATGTGGGCCAGACGATGATTTAACCTTCTTCGCTTCACAGATGATTGCCTCAGTTGCTGATGAGCACTCTCATGTTGCTGATCAATCAAGCTTTGATGTATGGCGTAGGACTTTACAATTAGATAAGCCAGAAGTTTTTTTGCAAAAACTATCTAGCGCAGTAGATCAACTAGTTGGCGATAGCTGGTGGGTTGATAGAGATAAAATTAGAAACGAAATTGATGAAAATTAAAATTTGCGGATTTACCCAACCAGATAATGCTCGTGACGTGGCAATGCTCGACATTGATGCAATTGGTTTGGTTTTTTATAATAAATCTCCAAGAAATGTAGATATTGAAACTGCAAATAAAATTATTGATTCTCTGCCACCATTTATAAACCGTGTAGGTCTATTTGTAAATGCTAATCCAGGTTTTATTGATGAAGTGTTGTGTGATGTATCGCTAGATACTTTGCAATTCCATGGCGATGAGACACCAATTGAATGTTCACAATATGCTATGCCATATATTAAGGCTGTACGCATGCAAGGTGATACAAATCTAGATAAGATTGCAAATGCGTATAGTGATTCTTGTGGTTTGTTGTTAGATGCATTTAATAAAGATGCATATGGCGGCACAGGCGAGGGTTTTGATTACTCATTAATTAATACAGATATAGAATTGCCTATAATTCTTGCAGGTGGACTCAATGCTGAAAATGTAGCTAACGCTATACAAGAAGTAAATCCATATGCTGTAGATACCTCGAGTGGTGTTGAAAGTGAGAAAGGCATTAAAGATATTGCTAAAATAAAGCAATTTATTGACAAGGTGCGCGCGTGAGTTATTCACTACCAGATGAAAAAGGTCATTTTAAGCAATACGGCGGAGTTTTTATTGCAGAAACCTTAATGACTGCAATTACAGAATTACAAGAAGCTTACGATAAGTTCAAAGACGATGCTGACTTTTTATCTGAGTTTAAACAAGATCTCAAGCAATATGTTGGCAGGGAGACACCACTGTATTTTGCACAGAACCTAACTAAAGAGCTAGGCGGTGCAAATATTTATCTTAAGCGTGAAGACCTTAACCATACTGGTGCACACAAAGTAAATAATACTATTGGCCAAGCACTACTGGCAAAGCGTATGGGTAAAACTCGCATTATTGCTGAAACTGGCGCTGGACAGCACGGCGTAGCCACGGCAACTGTTGCAGCGCGCCTAGGTTTAGAGTGTGTTGTGTATATGGGCGAGGTTGATGTTGCTCGTCAAGCGCTGAATGTATTTAGAATGAAACTGCTAGGTGCAACAGTTATTCCTGTAACGTCAGGCTCCAAGACCCTAAAAGATGCCCTAAATGAAGCCATGCGCGATTGGGTGACCAATATTGATGATACGTTTTATATTATTGGCACAGTTGCTGGACCACATCCATACCCAATGATGGTGCGTGATTTTCAATCAATAATTGGTAAAGAAGCTAAAGCTCAATTTGCTGAGCAGGCTGGTGGTTTGCCAGATGCTTTGGTTGCGTGTGTTGGCGGCGGTTCAAATGCAATCGGTTTATTTCACCCATTTATTGATGATGAATCAGTTACAATTTATGGTGTTGAGGCTGCAGGATATGGCATGGAAAAAGGTCCAACTGCACATGCAGCGCCACTATGCGCTGGTAGTGTTGGAGTTTTACATGGTAATAGAACTTATCTTATGGAAGATGAAAACGGCCAAATTATTGAAGGTCATTCAATCTCCGCCGGTCTTGATTATCCTGGAGTTGGTCCTGAGCATGCTTACCTTAAAGATTCAGGCAGAGCGCAATATGTTGCTATTACTGATAAAGAGGCGCTCGATGCATTCCACACTCTAACTAAAATTGAAGGCATACTTCCAGCTTTAGAATCTTCTCA
>CAYOFV010000021.1:0-21971 GCA_964403565.1 uncultured Piscirickettsiaceae bacterium
GCGCTTTTTAGCAATCTCTTTGTTATAAAACAAACTGCAATCGGTCATTTACTAATTTGTAAACTCCCATCTCTTGTTTGTCTTATGCCTAGATATAACTAAAAATCTCCAACTATAAATACCATTAGTTTGTGTAATACTTTACAACCTGGTGTTTTCCTATTTAACTTTAAAAGCCCAAATAGCTAACACAGAGGTTAAAACAAAGGCAATATAAGAAACACTCATCGGTAATACATTACCATTTATCGTCATTTGCCAGTCAAACAAAATTCTAAATAAATGCGTAAAAGCAACTATTAAAAACAAAAATCCAGAAATTGCTACGTATCTATTCATATCTATTTAATAATTAATAAAACAAAGTACGGCACCATTAAAAAGAAAAATATAAACAACTTGTAAAGCCCCATTCCTCCATAGTGAATAGAGTTAAAACTCTCTCTTGTAACAGGTACCCAGTAACTATGAGCCTTATATGCAAAATCCGGATAAAGTTTTAATACTATTACCCATAATAAAAATACACTCCAGTTAATTACTAGACTCCAGCCTAAAAAACTTTGTAATATCTCTAGTGTCATGATTAATTAGAACAATTAGAATAGTTTTAATTGTAACTCCAAAAATCTAAACAAACAAATATTTAAGACCTTTTGTCGATTTCAGAATAATACTCATCCCTATAATTCTTCAAGATATTATCTAGCTTTTTCTTATCATAACCTATAGTATTTACTGCCATTTGTGATAGCTCTATACTGGCCTCAATATTTTCAGAAACTACTCTAGAGGCTCCGCTTTTTTTCAACTCTGTACATTGTTCTAAGTCATGCCCTCGGGCATAAATATTAAGCTCCGGATGGTTTTTATTTAACAACGAAACAACCTTTACACTAACCTCTGGATCATTTAAGGTTACCAAAGTTGTTTTAGCATCTTTAACCCCAATATCTTCTAAAAAATTAGGCTTTAAAACATCTCCAAAATATACCGAATAGCCCTTCTTTCTCTGTTCTTCAACAATTTTTGCATCATAATCCACAGCCACAAAAGGTATTTTAGCCATTGATAGAATTTGCCCTATACGTGTACCAACACGCCCAAAACCTACAATTACTATTGGTGCATTATTAGTAGCTTCACTATTGTCATTCTTTAAAGTTTTTGTGCTTTTTGCATTGTTAATATTTTTTGCAAAATGTGCTAATAACGGAGTTACAAGCATACTTAACAATACAACTGTTAATAGCTGTTGAAATACTTGCTCTGTTATTATTTGCGATTTATAAGCTAGGGAAAATAACACTAATGCAAACTCACCACTTTGTGCCAATACAAGAGATGTGGCATATCTAACAGCATTGTTAATTCTAAATAGTTTTGTTAATAAGATTAATATTGCAATTTTTATTACAATTAGCAAAAACAACGATCCAAAAATTATCAATGCATTGTCAAATAACTGATTAGTATTCAGATACATGCCCATAGACATAAAAAATAGTCCTAATAAGAAGCCTCTAAATGGCTGAACTTCAGCTATTATGTGATGTCTATAAGATGAATCAGATATCAATAATCCTGCTAAAAAAGCTCCCATAGCCATTGAGAATCCGGCATGTTCGGTAATGACTGCCATGCCCAAAACAAGCAATACCGCAGATGCACTAAATATTTCCGGACTTCCGGCAAGCGCTACACGATGAACAATAGGATGGAGCAAATACCTGCCAACAAATATAATTGCTACAAGAATCAAAAATGATTCAACCAAGGCAAGACCAATATCAGTACTAATACTTAATTCGGTAATAGTTAAAAGTGGTATCAATGCAAGCAAAGGCACAACTGCAATATCTTGCATTAATAACACTGAAATTGAAGTTCTACCGTATTCAGATTTAAATAACTTTTGCTCGCCTAATAACTGCAATACAAATGCAGTAGAAGATAAGGCTAATGCTGGACCAACTAATATTGCTGCATGTAGTCCAATATCAAAAATAAAATAGAATACAAAGCTTAAAACTACTCCAGTAACTAGTATTTGCAGTGTTCCAAGTCCAAATACTAAGCGCCTCATTAACCATAAGCGCGATGGTTTAAGCTCAATACCAATAATGAACAGTAATAGAATTACACCTATTTCTGCCAATTGGTATATCTCATCAGTATTACTTATAAGCCCAAGACCATAAGGCCCAACAATAATCCCTGATATTAAGAAACCAGGAACAGCACCAATTTTGAACATTTGAAATATAGGCACAATAGCCACAGCAGCTATTAGCAGAATAATAATATCAATTAAATAATTTGAAATCATAAATTTGCACTTGGCAAAAATAGCCAAAAACCTATATAACAAAGATAGGTTAATTGTAATATATAAAAAATTAGATTTTTTTTAAAATGACATGATTTTTGTGCCATAAATGCGCAAATTTATAAACAAAAATGCCGTTTTAAAGCACTTTTAAGCTCTAAAACGGCATTTAAGATTGTGAAAATCTAAAATTTAAGATTTTTTTAAAATTTGTTATTTTTCAACAAAATCAATAAAACTTAACTGATCAGGCCCAACCTCGGACATTACTCTAGCAATATCTCCACCAAACATCTTACCAAGTAGTTCAGCATTCATATAACCCACCCAAGTAGTTCCATCAGTTTTTTCGTATACTGAAATTGTGCATGGCATAAATACTGAGATTTTTTTATTCTCATCTTTTTCAATTGCACCATAAGCAAATTCAGCATTACAAAGATTAACCAACATTACTGGTGGTACGATAAGCTTGCCATGACTATGTTTTTTAATTGATTTGTGTAGTGGTTTTACACTTGGAATAGCCCAACCCTTCGACTTAGCTTTTGCTTTAATTTTTGCTACCGTTTCATCAACAGTATATGGGCTTTTTGCCTCCATTAACATCAACCCTGGCATAGCATTCCAATACATTATTGCGGAAGCAATAAATCCAATAACAGCACCAACTATAAATTTCATCATACTTTACTCCGTTTTATATTACTCCTCAGCAGGAGTAATTATACAAGAATATATATTAGAAACTATTGATATAGATCAAGAGAGTAAAAAAACCAATAAAAAATTTATAGTTTTTAACTCGAATAATACTCGTAGTCAGGAATAACTTTACAGTCTACTAGTTGTTTATTCTTCCAATTGTTATTCAGAGGCTCATACCAATTTCTTTCAGATCTATTATAAGGAGGTATGAAAAAATCTAACATTGAGCACTCACCACCAAGTGCTTGTAAGGCATGAATATTTCCAAAATTTGGTGATAAATATGCAGTATCTCCAGGATTAAGGATTGTTGAATTAATTAACTTTAAGGTTGCCTCTTTATTGTCTTTATTGTCTTTAAAAACTTCAAATTGCCACACTCTAGCACGACCAGAAACAATTCTAACCATACCAACAGCCCCTGGATGATCATGTAATGGAACCATCTCATCACCAATAGTCAAAATACCTCCAAGCATTTTTGACTGTTTATATAATCTATTCCACAACCAAAACCTATTGCCACTCTCATAAGAATCTTCAACTGCTTTTCTATAACTATGAGAATCCAAATTTAAGCTAGACAATAACTCAATCCCCTCTTTAGCAACTTGTGAATAAGATTTACGCCCAAAATGATGACTACGAGCCAATAACTCCATTCGACCAATAAAAACTAACCAATTGATAGAATGTCTAGTTCTGGCAATAAGTCTGTGTGAAAACGAACCAAACAAACCTAGTGCAAATATTTTTGAAATAAAGTCTCTTCTATTCATCTATAAAATTAAATATAAATATATGTTGATAATAAAACAAAAAGCCCATTAATAAATGGGCTTTTTGTATGTGTTAAAAATATTATTAAATAATTACTTAGATACACCGTACATAAAATCACGATCCATTGAATAAGTCCAAGGCAATCCAGAATTCTTCCAGCCATTAACAAAACGTTTGCCTTTATTTTTACCTGTCTTAGCTTTATCTCCTTCGTAACCATCCACCACTGTGTAAACTTTTGTAAAACCTACTTTTGCAAGCTGATTTACCGCTTTGGCACTACGCTTACCTGAGCGACACATAAGTATAACTGTGTCATCCTTTGTTAGGTTTTTCTTCTTTAATTGTGCAACAACATCACTTACGAAAGTTTTATTTGTTTCGCGTCTGAATCTACGTTTTTTATCATCCCAAACAGTCCTATCCATAAAGTACATTGGTACACTTGCATCCATAACATCTGCAACACCAAGATAATTTAATTCAGCAGAAGTTCTAATATCTAGAAATAATGTTTTTTCATCATTCTTAGTCATATAATCATAAGCTTGCGCTGCAGTCATATACATGCCAAGACTTGTTTGTTTCTTACTGGACAAATCTGTCCACTCATCACATCCTTTGTTCCAATTGTTATCAGCGCCACAACTTTGTGCTTGAACACCCATAGATCCAGCTAACACCATGCTAAAAACAGCAGCTTTTATCATTTTTCTTTTCATTTGTTTATCTCCTTTTTTACCAATACTCAACTTAATGTTATTACTTAATGTTTTTTATGTAATTGATATAAGTCAATTCTTATATTTATTTTTGCACTTTTTTACTAAAGTAGTTAATTGCAAGTTCATCATTAGGCTTAGTCATCAAATCTCTAAATGATGAATTTGTCAAACGCATACCACGTTTAATACTCCAGAATATTAATACTGCTACCAGTACTCCAAATAGAATTGCAATTATTGCCTCAATTAATGGATCTCTTCCAAATAAATTTGGCAAGTGCTTAACCTTAGTAATCATTGTGTCTCTAGCTAAATCTTCCCACCATTCTTGATACAAAGTGTAAGGAAGATAACCAAGTAAAAACCCAGGGAATGCTACAACTGCAGTCATGTACCCCAGTCCAAGACGCATATAAGTTCTAATCTCACAACCAATCATTGCCACTGACCCAAAACCCTGCATTGCTGCACCTAATAACAATACCCAATTTGGATTCATGCCTAAAGGTAGGGGAATTTCAAAATACTGCCAACCAATAACAATAGCGGTCCACAATATTAAAATTTCAATAAATATTGCAGTAAATGGTGACATTGATCTAAACATAAAGCGAGTAGAGCCAGAGATTTTCCACCTCTTTTCAAACAAATTACATCCATGTTTTTCGTTATGCTTCAATCCTGCAGATATCTCTGGAGTCATAAATGCACACTCAGTACCAAATCCAGTTTTGGCCATTCCAATTCCGGCAATAACACCTATCAAAAGTAGCCAAATAGTAAGACCCCATCCAATAGCACTTACAGCATATCCCCATCCATATATACCATCTTCAGTTCCATGAATAAATGATCCGATTACTGCGTTTGCAAAAAATGCAAACAAGAAGACAACCAAACTAACGCGTATCCAATCTCGCTTAGGATTGTAGTTTGCACTAGCTTTACACGCTTCACCATCAAGAGCCATCTTACCGCCATGCTTTATCCCATATTCAGATGTTGACTTATTTTCTTGTCCTTTAAAAACATTACCAACACCCATCTTACTCATTAAGTAAAAAGTCAAAAAACCAGCTGGAATTATTGCCAGTAAGTAGAAAAATGATGCTGTAGACATTGCTGGAATACCACCAAGAAAATGATGTGTAGTACAACCTTTAGCGAGTCTTGTGCCAAGGCTAAAAAAGAAACCACCAAAAAATGCTAACCATAATGCCTTAGGTGGATATTTAACCCATCCACGCGACTCTTTTTCTGACCTTGAAACCAGCCAAGCTCCAAGTATTACGCCAATAATAATCCAATGTACATTTGGATCATACGATCTTGACCACCAATCAACTGCCGGGGCAACAGTTTGTTCAAATGCTGCTGTCATTTCCACTAGCCCTGTTGTCAAACCGATAGGTTTTTCCAAGACTATGTAATTCATTACCTCGGCAACACCTACAAAAACTCCACTAACCCAAAATGGCCATTGTTTGCGTAAACTTAGCATGATCGCACTCTATTTAATATTTATTTATTAACAACCACCCTCTTCAGAAATTCTAATTACTATTTTTTCGAACTTCCTCCATGATTTTTTATTCTCAACATCAAATTTAATTGCGTTTCTGTATGCCTCAAGTGCCATAGATAACTTACGTTTTTTTGTTAAGCGATCACCTTTCTTCATACAGTCTTCTACTGAAGAGCAGTTAACATTAAATTCTTTAGCATAAACAGTATTACTACTAGTAAATGTAAAAAGTAGTAGTAGAGTGATAAAAATTGATTTAATAGATGTCATAATTGTGTCCTTTATTAGTTAACATTATTAATATTTTAATATCTTTGAAAAAAAAACAATTGACCTGGATCAAGATATGCAAAAAAAAACGCCGCTAATAATAGCGGCGTTCATTAATCGATTATTTTGTAAACTTAAACTTACTCTTCTACTTCTATTTCAGACTCTTCATCATCTTCAGTTTCAGCAATTTTAGCTACAGATACAAGCTTCTCACCTTTGGCAATATTAATTAGAGTTACACCTTGAGTATTACGGCCAATGATTGACACATCTGATGCTCTAGCTCGTACTAAAGTACCTTTATTAGAAATAAGCATCATCTCATCTTCGTTAGTAACTTGGATTGCGCCTACTACATTACCATTACGCTCAGAGGTTTTAATTGAAATTACACCAGAGCCACCACGCGCTTGAGCACGATATTCTTCTAGTTCTGTACGCTTACCATAACCTTGTTCTGTTGCAGTAAGAATAGGGCTTGTTTCATCAGCCACAATTACTGATACTACTTCATCATTATCTGCAAGCCTTATACCGCGTACACCAATTGCAGTACGACCAACTGCGCGCACATCTGCCTCTTTAAAGCGAATAGATTTACCGCTAGCTGAGAACAACATAATATCTTGCTCTCCAGAAGTAATTTCAACTCCAACTAATTTATCCCCGTCTCTAAGTTCAATTGCGATAATTCCACCCTTTCTAGGACGTGAGAAATTAGTAAGCGAGGTTTTCTTACAAGTACCGCTACTTGTAACCATAAATACAAACTCATCTTCACTAAATTCAGACACAGGAAGAATTGCATTAACTGTCTCATCCTTTTCAAGTGGTAATAAATTAACAATTGGCTTACCACGAGCTGTACGTGATGCCATTGGCAGCTCGTAAACTTTCAGCCAATGCACCTTGCCAGTTGAGGTAAAGCATAGCACTGTATCGTGTGAATTAGCAACAAACAATTGATCAACAAAGTCTTCATCTTTCATCTTGGTTGCAGCCTTACCTTTACCGCCACGACGTTGGGCTTGATAATCACTTAATGATTGAGCTTTAACATAACCACCATGAGATAGTGTTACTACACGATCTTCTTGAGCGATAAGATCTTCAAGAGTAAGGTCAATTTTGTTTTCAAGAATATTTGTCATACGTGCATCTGCAAAGTTTTCTCTAACTTCTGCTAGTTCATCACGAATAACTTGCATTAATTTCTCTGGATTTTGCAGGATATCAAGTAAGTACTTAATCCATTCTAACAACTCATTAAACTCATCAAAAATCTTGTCTTTTTCTAAACCAGTTAAACGATGAAGTTTAAGATCTAGAATTGCTTGCGCTTGTTTTTCAGAAAGCTGATAATCGCCAGATTCTTGTAGGCCTAATTCTGCAGGTAGATCTTCAGGCTTAAATAGCGACATGTCACGATCGCCAATAAGATCTTTAATTACACTGCCCTGCCAAGTTTTAGCAACTAGTTGTGCTTTTGCCTCAGTTGGATTTGGCGCAGCTTTAATAAGCTCGATAATTTCGTCAATATTACTAAGTGCAACGGATAATCCTTCTAAGATATGTGCACGGTTTCTAGCCTTGTTTAATTCAAAAATAGATCTACGAGTAACTACATCGCGTCTATGAGCAATAAAGGCATCTAATACACCTTTAAGTGTCATAAGCTTAGGCAAGCCTTTATCAATCGCAACCATGTTAATACCAAATACAGTTTGCATCTCTGTAAGCTTATACAAATTATTAAGCATTACTTCTGGCACCTCGCCACGGCGAAGCTCAATCACCATGCGCATACCGTCTTTGTCAGATTCATCACGTAGGCCGGTAATACCGTCAACCTTCTTATCCTTAACTAGCTCTGCAATCTTACCAATTAGCTTGGCTTTGTTTACTTGGTATGGAAGCTCTGTTACCACAATACTTTGTTTGTCTTCACCCTCAACATGCGATACTGCGCGCAGATAAATTTTGCCCTTACCAGTTTCATAAGCTTGACGAATACCTGCAGCACCATTAATAATTCCCGCTGTAGGGAAATCAGGGCCAGGCATAACTGCAAGCAAATCATCAGTTGTTGCGTCTTCGTTATCAATTACACACAAACAAGCATCAATTACCTCACCAAGATTATGTGGCGGAATATTAGTAGCCATACCAACAGCAATACCAGATGATCCATTAACTAATAGATTTGGTACGCGAGTAGGCAATACACTTGGCTCTGATTCTGAGCCATCATAGTTATCAATAAAATCAACTGTCTTTTTATCAAGATCGCGTAATAGTTCGTGTGAAAGCTTGGCCATACGAATTTCTGTATAACGCATAGCAGCGGCAGAGTCACCATCTACTGAACCAAAGTTACCTTGACCATCAACTAAGATATTACGCATTGAGAATGGCTGTGCCATTCTAACAATGGTATCGTAAACTGCAGTATCACCATGTGGGTGATATTTACCAATTACATCACCAACAATACGTGCAGATTTTTTATAGGCCTTGTTGTAATCATTGCCCAAAACATCCATTGCATATAGCACTCGACGGTGTACTGGTTTAAGACCATCACGCACATCAGGTAGAGCACGACCAACGATAACACTCATTGCGTATTCCAAGTAGGAATCACGCATTTCATCTTCGATGGTAACTATAGGAAAATTAGGGTTGAAATTATCTTTAAGATCTTGAGGATTATCGATGTTGTCAGACATACAATTTAAGCTTGAATTATTTAGCTTTTATTGTACCCTAGTAGCTAAATTTTCACAACAAAAATGCTTAAATTATTCTAGATAAAAATTACTTAAAAATCAATAAGTTATGAGTTGCGAATATGTACCGCAGAAGCTAGTGATTTAAGTAGGTTTTCAGTATCATCCCAGCCGATGCAACTATCAGTAATACTAACACCATATTTAAGCGATTCTAAAGGTCCAACTGCTTGGTTGCCTTCGTTTAAATTTGACTCAATCATAACACCAAAAATCTTATCTGATCCATCGATAATTTGCTCAGCGATATTGGCACCAACTTTTATCTGATTTTTAAATTTTTTCTCACTATTTGCATGAGAAAAATCCACCATAACTTTATCTAACAGTCCGTCTGCAGCTAATTGCTCAGAAGTAGAATCTACAAACTTTTTCTCATAGTTTGGCCCATCGGCTCCGCCACGTAGAATAATGTGTGCAGTTTCATTGCCTGAAGAAGTATAGTGCGATACTCCACCTTCTTTATTTACCGAAAGTAAATGATGCGGGGAACTTGCAGATTTAATTGCATCAATAGCCACTCTAAGCGATCCTGTAGTGCCGTTTTTAAATCCTACTGGGCAAGATAAAGCTGAGGCAAGTTCACGATGAGATTGGCTCTCTGTAGTACGTGCACCAATTGCACCCCATGAAATAAGATCAGAAATATACTGTGGAGTAATAAGATCAAGATACTCAACAGCTACTGGCAGACCCATATCAGCAATATCCACTAATAAGTGTCTAGCAATCTTAAGACCTTTATCAATATTAAAGCTTTCATCTAAATCTGGATCGTTAATAAGCCCTTTCCAGCCGATTGTTGTACGCGGTTTTTCAAAATACACACGCATAACAATAAATAAATCTTCTTTAAGTTCTTCTCGAAGAGCTAAGAGCTTCTTGGCATATTCTCTAGCTGCTTTTGAGTCGTGAATAGAACAAGGACCAACGATTACCATTAAGCGCTTATCCTTACCATTTAAGATATTTTTAATAGTTTCTCGAGCCTGGAAAATACCTGCAGAAGACTCATCACTTAATGGAAATTTCTCCATTAAAGCATTTGGCACCATCATTGGTGCACTAGAAGTAATTCTTACGTTATCAGTATTGTATTTCATTTATTTTTCGTTCTCAATAAGTGCATATGCTGAGTGATTGTGAATTGATTCAAAATTCTCAGACTCTAGGCGGTAATATGCAATTCTATCGTCATTATTAAGTTCTAAGGCAATATCACGTACTAAATCCTCTACAAAAGCAGGATTATCATATGCTCTCTCAGTTACATGTTTTTCATCATCACGCTTTAAAATTGCATACAACTCACAAGATGCTTTGCGTTCTGCAAGATCGATTAAATCTTCAATATCTAACTTTGCATCATTAGCGGCGCGAGCCTTAATAGTTATGTGTGAGCGCTGATTATGCGCACCATATTTAGAAATACTCTTAGAACAAGGGCAAAGACTAGTAACAGGCACTACCACTTTCATCATTACCTCAGACTTGCCATCCACTAAATCACCATACAAAGTAACCTGATAATCCATCATTGATTCAACGCCAGACGATGGGGCTTTTTTCTTTCTAAAAAATGGAAAATCAAGAGTCACATGAGCACTAGTCGACTCAAGCCTATCTTTAATTTTGTTAATAATTACACCAAAACTTGAGGCATCAAACTCACAAGGCCCTTCGTTCAATATTTGGATAAAGCGTGACATATGTGTACCTTTAACGTGCTCTGGTAAAGTTACAGTCATAGTAAAGTTTCCTACTGTGGGAGTCTTGTTGCCATCTTTATCAATAAAAGTTATAGGATGAGAAATATCCTTAATGCCAACCTTATCAATTACTATTTGTCTAGTGTCTTCACTGTTTTGTGTGTCTGGTAGATGTGTTGCGCTCATATTATTACTCTGAGTATGTTACAGATGCTCTTGGAGTTTCCCAAATGGTAATTGCTTGTACTCGAACATTGCTGTTATTAATAAGTTTACCCACTTCTTCAAAAAAGTATTTTGCAATATTCTCTGCAGTAGGATTAAGTTTGTCAAAAGGTTCGATTTCATTTAAATATTGATGATCTAATCTTTTTACAACTTCTTTAGTTTGTTTTTTTATTTCACGAAAGTCTATGGCAATACCAACATCATCTAAAACTTCAGATTCAACTAGTACTTCAACCTGCCAGTTATGACCGTGCAAGCGTGAACAATCACCAGGATAATTCCTTAAAGAATGCGCTGAGGCAAAATCAGTTACAATTTTTAGGACGAACATTTTCGGAAAAATTGACAAAAAGGGCTAATTATACCCGTTATAAAGCTATTTTTATACCTTCAATTCGTCAGTGTTAATCAACTGCCTCTATTGAGGCTACATTTTGATATCCTTTTGGCAAAATATTCCCACGTCGAGCACGTGAGCCAATGTAGTTAGTAAGATCTTGGAATTTGATGGTTAAATGACGCTTACCTGCATAAACCCTGAGGTTTTGACTATCAAGTAAAGTACAGATACTCACAACAAATTCTTCTCTAGCTTTAAGATCTTTTGTTGGAATCTGAATTAGCTTGTTACCCTTACCTTTTGAAAGCACTGGAAGCTCTGCAATTGGAAATACCAGCAACCTACCACGATTAGTTGTTACTGCAACATATTCATTTTCCAAGTCATCTACATAAACTACTTTTAATACATTTGCACCCTTTGGTAATGAAATAGATGCTTTTCCAGCTTTCTTTTTTGACAACAAATCGCCAATTGTTGCAACAAAGCCATAGCCTGCATCAGATGAAAGTAGAATATTTTGACTATCATCGCCCATAACCACATCTACAAACTCTGCATCCGCAGGAGGAGATAAGCGCCCTGTTAACGGCTCCCCTTGACCTCTTGCACTTGGTAGTGAGTTTGCAAGTAAAGAATACGAACGTCCAGTTGAATCAATAAATATTGCATTCTTATTACTTCTGCCTTTAACACTAGTACGATAAACATCACCGGATTTATAGTTAAGTGTTGAAGGATCAATATCATGACCTTTGGCAGCACGCACCCAGCCTTTTTCACTAAGAACTACAGTTACATTTTCTGCAGGAACTAAATCATCTTCACTAAATGCCTGTGAGGATTTTATATCGCTAACAATGCGCGATCTGCGCTCATCACCAAAATCTTTAATAATTTGTTTAAGTTCTTTTTTAATAAAAGTTTTAAGGCGATTGTCACTCGATAATAACAATTCAAGTTTTTCTCTTTCTTCAGCTAGATCTTGTTGTTCGCCCTGAATTTTTTCCTCTTCTAATTTTGCAAGATGTCTTAGCTTTAACTCAAGTATTGCTTCAGCTTGCAGGTCGCTAAGCTTAAAGCGCTCCATTAAAACTGGCTTAGGCTTGTCTTCAGAGCGAATAATTGCAATTACTTCATCAATATTAAGATAAGCAATCAACAAACCTTCAAGAATATGTAGTCGTGCAAGAATCTTATCAAGCCTGTGCTGTAATCGCGCTGTTACAATCTGTATTCGATAATCAATCCACTCCTTAAGCATAGGGATAAGTGGTTTGACTTGTGGTCTGCCGTCAAGTCCAATAACATTCATATTGACTCGATAATTTTTCTCTAAATCAGTTGTGGCAAATAGGTGAAGCATTAGAGCTTCTGTATCTACTCTGTTTGAACGTGGAGAGATAACTATACGAGTTGGATTTTCATGGTCAGATTCATCGCGAATATCATCAACTAGTGGAAGTTTTTTCTTGCGCATTTGCTCTGCAATCTGAGCAATAACCTTAGCACCTGATGTTTGAAATGGCAACTCGTCAATAACAATCTCACCACCCTCAACAATGTATTCAGCGCGCATTTTTACTGATCCATGACCAGTTTCATAAAAATTACGAATATCATTTACACTGGAAACTATATTTGCTCCCGAAGGGTAATCTGGAGCTGGCAAAATTTCCATTAAAGTATCAAGATCAGTTGATGGTTTTTCTAAAAGTTTAATACAGGCAAACACAACCTCAGTTAAATTATGTGGTGGCACATCTGTTGCCATACCTACTGCAATACCGCTAACGCCGTTTAATAATAGATTTGGCACTTGCGCTGGCAAGTTTTCCGGCTCTTTTATTGATCCGTCAAAGTTATCAGTCCAACTAACTGTACCTTGGTTAATTTCTTTTAATAATAAATCTGCATACCTAGAAAGCTTACTCTCGGTATAACGCATTGCTGCAAACGACTTAGGGTCATCAGGAGCTCCCCAGTTACCCTGACCATCAATAAATGGATAACGGTATGAAAATGGCTGCGCCATAAGTACCATAGCTTCATAACAAGCGCTATCGCCATGCGGATGAAACTTACCTAAAACATCACCGACTGTACGAGCAGATTTTTTATACTTGGAAGTTGATTTAAGTCCAAGCTCACTCATTGCATAAATTATGCGTCTTTGAACCGGCTTTAATCCATCGCCAACAAAGGGTAATGCACGATCAAGAATAACGTACATTGAATAATCAAGATAAGCGCGTTCACTAAATTCTGCTACGCTTTGTTGTTCGAGGCCAATTTGGCTCATTTTCCCCCTAGAAAAATATTAACTTTTAATCAAAGTTTGAGCTATTTTAATTCAAGTTTTGAAATTTTTTATATAAATTAACTACTTTAAGCGTGATACGTAATCAGCAACAAGTGATAACTGCTCATCTGACATATTTTTTATTAAATTCAACATGTTCTGATCTGCATTAATACGATACCCATCACGAATCCATTGCAGCTGTCGAAGTAAGTATGCATAGTGCTGATGTTTAATTCTTGGAAATTTATTTACCTTGTTACCCTCGCCAGCCTCACCATGACAACCAATACAGTTATTTAGATATAGATATTCACCCTTATCAAGGTCTTTACCATTGCCTTTTCCATTATTTGGACTTGAGGGCAGGGTTTGAATATATGCAGCAACATTGGCAATCGCCTGTACACCACCTATAGTATCTTTGTCTGAAAATGGATACATAGTGGGGTTATCTCTATTTTTATTTTGAATATCTCCAAGCTGCTTAATAATTACCGAACTATGCTGTGATGCAATAACTGGAAAACTACCATTAACCTTGCCTAAGCCATCTTGCAAATGACAAGAAGCACAAAGCTTGTATGTTTTTTTACCTTCTTCTATATTTGGGGTTAATGTCACAGCTTCAGAATATACATCTTGAGCGAAAACAGGGTTAATAATTCCAAATAAAAATAAAACAATAAATGTAGCGAAGGATTTCATACTTGCGATTTATAGTAAAATATAAACAGTTTACTTTAATTCTAAAAGTACTTGTGCATAGTAGAAAAAAATTCCAATCAGTAGTAGTTTTATTTGCTTTATTTGCACTCTTTTCAAGTGCATCTATTGCTAAAGAAATGAAGTATGTTGAATTACCATCTGGCGAGGAAACTGAGATTAGAGTTTTTCCATCACAAGGCAATATTCTACTAATTGGATTTCCTTGCGATAGTGGAAAAAGTAAAAATGAAGAAGCTACAGCCAAAGTTTTAACTGAAGATGGGATTGAAGTTTGGATGCCTGATATGCTTAGCACGTATATGCTGCCGAAATCTCGCAGTAGTTATGCTGAGATGCCTGATGAAGATTTAGCCCATATAATTTATGAAGCTGTATCAACTAACAAAGATGTATATATTGTAGCGTCCGGTCCTGATACACAACTTTTGCTTAGAGTTGCTGCACAATGGAAAAAAGAACATCCTGAGTATAAAAACCTTAAAGGTGCTATTTTATTATTTCCGCGCTTAAATGATGGCGAGCCACAACCTGGAGTTGAGCCAAAATATGTTGATTCAGTGGGTACAACTTCAATACCTCTTATGGTTTTAGAAGGTGGTAGAACCCCAAATAGATGGGGTGTTAATCATCTGCATGCTAAATTAGCTGCTGGTGGATCTCAAGTGGTATCTAAAATTGTGCCGGGAATTAGAGGGTATTTTTTCAAAAGAGCTGATCCAAATAGAACAGAGGATGTTGTAACCTCTCAATTATCTGGACTTATAAAGGTTGGTATATATTATTTACAGGAATTAGAACAATGAAAAAAATCTTAACTTTACTGCTTTTAACAATTGCTTTAGTGTCGAATGGCGCTGAACTTAAACCTTATTCTGGCAGTATTAAAGATCCGCAGATCTCACTTAAAGATTTAAACGGTGTAACTCATACTCTAGAGCAGTATAAAGGCAAGGTTGTGTTAGTGCAGTTTTGGGCAACATACTGCCCACCATGTGTAAAAGAGATGCCTTCAATGAACAAACTTCAAGATAAGCTTGCTGCAAAAGATGTGCCTTTTAAAATTCTTGCAATAGATATGGCCGAGAGTAAAAAAGAAGTTGAAGCTTTTGTAAAAAAAGTAAAGCCTGAGTTTACAATTCTAATTGATGAAACTGGCTCTAGTATTGGACAGTGGAATGTGTTTGCTGCTCCGTCAAATTTCCTAGTGGATAAGCAAGGTCAAATCAAATACACCTTATTTGGTGGCGTTGAATGGGATTCTGAAGAGATTATTGAAAAAATTACTAGTTTAGCTAATCAGTAAAATCATCAGTAGTAATACACGAGCAGAATAGGTTTCTGTCGCCATACACATTATCAATTCTCTTTACTGGAGGGAAGTATTTGCTCTGCTTAAGTCCTGCAACTGGATATAGCGCCACCTCTCGCGTATAAGGATAACTCCAATCCATTGCCATTTCATATGCAGTATGCGGAGCATTTTTAAGTGGATTGTTGTCTTTATCAAACTCGCCACTGATAACTTGCTGAATCTCATTATAAATTGAAAGCATCGCCTCAATAAAACGATCAACCTCGTGCTTTGACTCACTCTCTGTTGGTTCAATCATAAGCGTGCCAGCCACTGGGAATGACATAGTTGGAGAATGAAACCCGTAGTCCATTAAGCGCTTAGCAATATCTTCTTCAGTAATGCCACTAGCTTCTTTCAGCGGTCTAATATCAATAATGCACTCATGCGCTACAAAACCTTTGTTACCACGATATAGTATTGGATAACTACCTTCTAGTTTTGATGCAATATAATTTGCAGATACTATTGCGACCTCAGTTGCTCTTTGCATACCATACTTGCCAAGCAGCTTAATATACGACCATGAAATTGGCAAAATAGAAGCTGAGCCATACATTGCTGCGGATACAGCATTTGAATCTTTTTTCAATGGGTTGCCAGGAAGGAAATCCTTTAGGTGAGATTTAACTCCAATTGGCCCCATGCCTGGACCACCGCCACCATGTGGAATTGCAAAAGTTTTGTGTAGATTAATATGCGATACATCCGCACCAAAATCACCCATTCTAGTTAAACCAACCATAGCATTTAGATTTGCACCATCAAGATATACTTGACCACCAGCATTATGCACAATCTCACAAACCTTAGTAATCTCAACCTCAAATACACCGTGAGTTGATGGATAAGTCACCATAATTGCAGCTAGATTTTCACTGTGTTTTGCAACTTTAGCTTCAAGGTCAGTGACATCAATATTGCCAGATTCATCACACTTAACAATAACAACCTTCATACCACACATTACTGCACTGGCAGGATTTGTACCGTGTGCAGAAGATGGAATTAAACAAATATTGCGATTATCATCACCTCTAGATTCATGATAAGATTTAATTGCAAGCAGGCCTGCAAACTCACCTTGAGATCCTGCATTTGGCTGTAATGATACGGCGTCATAACCCGTAACTTCTGCTAAAGCGTGCTCTAGGTCTTTAAATAATTGCATATACCCTTCTGCTTGAGCCTCTGGCGCATAAGGATGCATGCTAGAAAAACCTGGTAATGTAACTGGGTACATTTGCGTTGCCGCATTAAGCTTCATCGTACAAGATCCAAGTGCAATCATCGAATGGTTAAGAGTAATGTCTTTATTCTCTAGACGTTTTAAGTAGCGCATCATCTCTGTTTCACTCTGATATGAATTAAATACTGGATGAGTTAAATAGTTTGAACCTCTTAAAATATCTTTATCTAATTGAGATTCTTGAGAGTCTAGTTCACTAACTCCAAAAACATTTAATACTGATGATAGCTCAGCATCTGAGGTGGTTTCATCAACTGCAATTGATATTTGATTATCACTAATAAGCCTTAAATTAATTTCACTAGTTTGCGCTTTAGCAAAATATTTTTGAGCATCGTTGGTATTGATAGTAATAGTATCAAAAAACTGGTTTGTTACTAAATCAAAGCCAGAACTACTTAAAGCGCTAGCTAATTTATTAGCTTTAGAGTGTACACTTTGAGCAATAGCTTTAATACCTTTAGGGCCGTGATAAATTCCATAAGCAGCCGCTAGAACTGCCAATAAAACCTGAGCAGTACAAATATTACTAGTAGCTTTATCACGACGAATATGTTGCTCTCTAGTTTGTAGTGACATACGCATTGCTGGATTGCCATGAACATCTTGTGATACACCAATGATACGTCCTGGAACCATACGCTTAAACTCATCACGAGTAGCTAAAAACGCCGCATGCGGACCACCAAATCCCATCGGTACACCAAATCTTTGTGAATTGCCAATCGCAATATCAGCTCCCATTTCTGCAGGAGTTTTCAAGATTGTTAAAGCTAAAATATCACAAGCAATAATTGTAAGCACACCATTATCTTTAGCCTTGGTGATATCACTAGTTAAATCACGAACCTCGCCATTTGTTCCAGGATATTGCATAAGTGTAGCAAAACAATCACTAAAGTCATTGTTTGTAATATCTGCTACAACTAGCTCAATTCCAAGTGGTTTAGCGCGAGTTTGTAAGATAGTAATTGTTTGTGGATGCGTATTTACATCAACTAAGAATTTATTAGATTTGTTTTTACGATTAGCACGCTTAGCCATCATCATTGCTTCAGCTGCAGCAGTTGGCTCATCAAGCAAAGAAGCGTTAGAAATATCCATTCCAGTTAGATCGATAATCATTTGCTGGAAATTAAGCAACATCTCTAATCGGCCTTGAGAGATTTCAGCTTGATATGGAGTATATGCCGTATACCACCCAGGATTTTCTAAAATATTACGCTGAATAACCGCTGGCATTAATGTGCCATAATAGCCTTGACCAATGAAATTTGTAAATAACTGATTCTTGCTTGCAAGTTGTTTTGCTAAGTTAAGGGTATCGTTTTCAGTTAACGCTTCATCAACATCCATTTTATTGCCAGAAAAAATTGAATCTGGCACTGTATTTGCAACAACAGCATCAACAGAAGCTTGGCCAATACTTTCAAGCATTTGATTAATTTGATCTTGATTTGGACCAATATGCCTATCTAAAAACTCGTTACTCATACTACAAAAATATAAAAAATAAGGTCTGAATTTTAACCTTTTTTGATAAAAATATTATCTAAAAAAGTAAGGGATTTTGATGAGTATTTTTATTTTTTTACAAGGCAGTTTTTTAAAATTTGATTGAGTATAGTCAAATCTATATGATTGAAAATTTTAAAAATCTAACACAGTAAAAAACAAAAAGACGAAATTCAAAATTAGCCTGGTGGCCAAGTTAGTTGCCGCCCACCAAGACAATGTAGATGTATATGAAATACTGTCTGCCCACCGTCTTCATTACAGTTCATCACCACGCGATAACCATCATCTGCAAAACCTAAATCTTTAGCAATTTTGCTAGCTGTAATAGCGAGCTTCCCAAGTATTTCTGGGTCATTAGCCTCATTTAAAGTGGATATATGCTGTTTAGGAATTACTAAAAAATGGTGTGGAGCTTGTTTTCCAATGTCATGAAAGGCCAAAACATCATCATCTTCATAAATTTTATCTACCGGGATTTCACCAGCAACCATTTTGCAAAATAAACAATCAGACATTTGAGCTCCTATCGATACTGACGTAAATACCACCAGCCAAAGAATTTTTTAGCGTAGTGCATAAGCCTACAGTTTGGCAACATAAGGCCACCATCAATCTTGCGCGATACAAACATACCCTTATTATTTGAATCAACAATACACATAAGTTCAATCTTAAATGTATTTGTAGCAGGCTTGCCGTCAAGCGCTTCTAATACGTTTTTTGCAGCAGCTTCAGCTTGAAGATCGGCCATATGCGCCTGTTTAGGCATCCATTCAGGTCCTGGAAATGATCCAGAATCTCCAGCCACATAAACTTTATCAGCATTTTCAACCTCGCAGAATTTGTTCGCTTTTAGCATTCCACCTTCACTACGAGCAAGATCGGTATCATTAAACCATTTATTACCGGTCATACCAGGCATAAATAGAATTAAATCGGCATCAAATTCACCGCCTTCGGTAATAACTTTATTAGACTCAAATGCTTTCATCTTGTTACCAAGATGGGTATTAATATTGCGTTCTTTCATCTCGGACAAAAGTCCGGATACTGCTTTTTCTCCAAGTCGTGCACCTGGTTTTGCAGCTGGAGTAAAAAAGGTTAGATTAAACTTATCTCTCCTACCTTCTTTTCTAAGCTGAGTATCTATACCGAATAAAAATTCAAACATTGGTCCGCCACGCATCGCACTAGGCTCTTTAGGATTACCAGCAAAACCAATTGCAATATTACCACCATTCATTTCACGCAGTCTATCGCGAATTTTCTCAGCGGCACTTAAACCTTCACATGGAGTTATAGCGTTTTCAATACCGGGAAGTTTTTTAATAAACTGCCCACCTGAGGCAATAATAAGCGCATCATTTTCATAAAGACCAATTGGAGTGATAACTGTTCTGCCGTTATTTTCAAGACCTGTAACTTCACTGGCAACGTGATGAACATTCATGCGTTTAAAGAAATTATCCAATGGCACAATAATATCTTTAGTAGAGGCGCCACCTGATGGAATCCAAATAAGACTTGGAAGATAAACAAGTTCTGCCTTAGGTGAAATTAAAGTAATCTCTGCATTTTTATCTTGTTTACGAATGGTTTTAACAGCGGTAAGGCCTGCAAAGCCAGAGCCAATAATAGTAATTTTTTTCATATTTAACTTTTCTCTATATTGTGGCAAAAATGTCCATCATCAGGACTTTCTACACTTTTTGCAATATTGTCTACAAACGCTTGTAATTCGTCAAATTCTAACACAGTTAAAATTCTAGTAACCACATCAGGAGCAACTCTTAATGTACATATTGTGCCATCTTTTAATTGAGTTTGCATACCAGCAGCATTCATAAGTAAAGCATCATCGGTTTGCTCTAACAACTGTTCTAACTCATCCTGCAAATTGTCATACAAAACTTGCAATTCCTCAAGTACATCGTCGCTAGTTTCATCAGCAATTGAAATTATTTCACCCTGGATAGAGCCAAAATCATCATCACTTTGCTGCTTGTAAGCAATACCCTCTTTTGTTAAGTGGGCTTTAAATTTATCAGCGAGATTTCGATCAAAAAATATATAATCTAACATAGTAATTTTGCAAATACACTTAGGACATTTTAATGCTTTCAGATGATGCTTTAGACACTTTATTTAGAGATGCAAGAAGTCACAACGGTTGGCTTGATACTAAAGTTAGTGACGAACAAATAAAACAAATATACGAGCTAATGAAATTTGGACCAACCGCCGCTAACAACTGCCCTGCTCGCATTACTTTTATAAAATCAAATACAGCTAAAGAAAGGTTGAAGCCGCATCTTGACGAAGGTAACGTTGAAAAATCTATGAGCGCTCCAGTTATTGCAATTATTAGTTACGATACTGAATTTTATGAAAAACTGCCATTTTTATTTCCACATACTGACGCTAGAAGTTGGTACGCTGGAAATCCAGTAAAGATCAAGTCTGCAGGCGAGATGAATGCAACTCTGCAAGGTGCATACTTTATGCTGGCAGCGCGTTCTGTTGGTCTAGATTGCGGGCCAATGGGTGGATTTAATAATGAGACTCTTGATAATGAATTCTTTTCAGATGGAAAAACCAAATCAATTTTCATCTGTGCATTAGGCCAAGGAGATGAAACTAAAATTTACCCACGTGGACCACGCTTAAGCTTTGACGAGGCTTGTGAAATTATTTAAGAAATTTTAATAATTTGATAAAAATTTGACTTTCTAATAACAAAAACCCTATAAAAACGCTGCTTTTATAGGGTTTTTTAGTTGTTTTAACTTGATTTTTTAAAAATTTGGCAAATTTTTAAAATGACAAAAAATAATAATTTTTTCTATTCTTTGTCGGTTTCTTGTTGTTTTTCCCTTGGTGGGCAGCCATTATGTTTTAGCCACAAATCTTCATGACCAATCGCCTTGGCAAAAGCTGGAATCTCACATTCTTCTGCAGTTTTTTCACTAGTTGTATCTTTAGAGTCTTCAGCTTTATCATCACCAAAACCAAAAACTGCAAATGCTCCTAATGCTATCAACGTCCACGAAATAGCAAACAACATTCTAATTCCCTTCATATTCTTACTCCTTATTAATTTAATAATATTTATTCTTTTATATCTGCAAGCCTATATGCACCATGACATGCAATACAATTTTGCATAATAATTGAAACCTGCTTTAATGCATGATCAGGGTCTCTTCTTTCTAGAGACTCATTATAAAGTTCTGCGAATTGCGCATGAATATTACTGCTAATTTTTTTAAAACCTAATGGGGTTTTTGCAATGATTGATACTTGTGTTTCACCTTTAGAATCGTCAGTTAATATTTTTGCAATTTTTATAGTTTTATCCATATCTTTTTCAGCTGCAGCAGTTACTAGTTGCTGCATATGTCCTAACAGAGAAC
>CAYOFV010000022.1:0-20657 GCA_964403565.1 uncultured Piscirickettsiaceae bacterium
CAGGAATGTATTCCTTAGGAATAACACCACCTTTAATTTCATCAACAAACTCATAACCAGCACCTGGTTCTTGAGGTTCGATACGTAGATGAACATGACCATATTGACCACGACCACCAGATTGCTTAGCAAACTTATGCTGATGCTCAACTAGTGTTGTAATAGCTTCACGGTATGCTACCTGAGGAGCACCAACGTTACACTCAACATCAAATTCACGGATCATACGATCAACAATAATATCTAAGTGCAGCTCACCCATACCAGCAATAATAGTCTGGCCTGATTCTTCATCAGTTGATACTCTGAATGATGGATCTTCAGCAGCTAGTTTACCAAGTGCAATACCCATTTTTTCTTGGTCAGCTTTAGATTTTGGCTCTACTGCAAGAGCAATTACCGGCTCTGGGAATTCCATACGCTCAAGTACAACCTTGTCTTTCATGTCACATAGTGTGTCACCAGTAGTTACATCTTTAAGACCAATTGCTGCAGCGATATCACCAGCACGTACTTCTTTAATTTCTTCACGATCGTTTGAATGCATCTGTACGATACGACCAACACGCTCTTTTTTACCTTTAGAAGAGTTGTATACAAAATCACCTGATTTAAGTACACCAGAATAAACACGGAAGAATGTTAAGTTACCAACAAATGGGTCGGTTGCAAGTTTAAATGCTAAAGCTGCAAACGGCTCGTTATCATCAGCATTACGTGTAATCTTCTCTTCGTCATCATCTTCTCTAACGCCTTGAATAGCATCAACTTCTGTTGGAGATGGCATGTAATAAATCATTGCATCTAGTACAGCTTGTACACCTTTGTTCTTAAATGCTGAACCACAGAACATTGGGATAATTTCACTCTTAAGAGTTTGAGTACGGATACCTTCTCTAATTTCATCAGCAGTCAACTCACCTTCTTCAAGGTATTTTTCCATTAACTCTTCAGAAGCCTCAGCAGCTGACTCAATCATAAACTCACGTTTCTCATCAGCAAGATCTTGCAACTCTGCTGGAATATCTTTAGCTTCGTAAGTTGCACCTTGATCAGCTTCATTCCAATAAATAGCTTTCATTGAAATTAGATCTACAATACCTTCGAAAGCATCTTCTGCACCAATTGCGATTTGCATAGGAACAGGATTACCACCTAGACGAGTTTTAACTTGATCACAAACACGCAGGAAATCTGCACCAGCACGATCCATCTTGTTTACAAAACCAATTCTTGGTACGTTATATTTATTTGCTTGACGCCATACAGTCTCAGACTGGGGCTCAACACCACCTACTGCACAAAATACTGCACATGCACCGTCTAGTACTTTAAGTGAACGCTCAACCTCAATAGTGAAGTCAACGTGTCCTGGAGTATCAATAATATTAATACGATGCTCATCAAACTGCTGGTCCATACCATTCCACATACATGTAGTAGCAGCAGAAGTAATAGTAATACCACGCTCTTGCTCTTGCTCCATCCAGTCCATTGTTGCACCACCATCGTGAACCTCACCAATTTTGTGAGTACGACCTGTATAAAGAAGAATACGTTCAGTAGTAGTAGTCTTACCGGCGTCAATATGCGCCATGATTCCAACATTACGGTAGCGATTAAGTGGGTGATTTCTTGCCATTTTCTTAAATCCTTTAAATTACCAACGGAAGTGAGCAAATGCTTTATTTGCTTCAGCCATTCTATGAGTGTCTTCTTTCTTCTTAAACGCAGAACCACGACTTTGTGTTGCATCTAATACTTCGCCAGCTAGTCTTAGCTTCATACCTTTCTCACCACGCTTACGTGCAGCTTCGATAATCCAACGCATAGCTAGTGCCATCTTACGATCAGCTCTTACTTCAACTGGAACTTGATAAGTAGAACCACCAACACGACGAGATTTAATCTCAACTTGCGGTCCAATATTATCTAATGCTTGCTTAAATGTCTCAATTGGCTCAGCATTGCCTTTAGCTTCAATTGTGTCTAATGCATCATAAACGATCTTCTCAGCTACAGATTTCTTACCATCTAACATTAAGATGTTTACGAACTTAGCCAATACTAAATCACCAAATTTAGGATCTGGTAGGATTTCTCTTTTAGGTGCGGATCTTCTTCTCATAAGTTTCTCTTATTTATATTTGTTAATTATTATTTCTTAGGCTTCTTAGTACCATACTTAGAACGACCTTGCATTCTGCCGTCAACGCCTGTTGTATCTAATGCGCCACGTACTGTGTGATAACGTACACCAGGTAAGTCTTTAACACGACCACCACGAATTAGAATTACTGAGTGCTCTTGCAAGTTGTGACCTTCGCCACCAATATATGTTGTAACTTCAGCAGAGTTAGTTAAACGAACACGAGCTACTTTACGTAGTGCTGAGTTAGGTTTTTTAGGTGTAGTTGTGTAAACACGAGTACAAACACCACGCTTCTGTGGACAGCTATCTAGAGCTGGTACGTCGCTCTTTGATACCTTCTTTTTACGTGGTTTACGTACCAATTGGTTAACCGTTGACATATATAAATATCTCCAATAAATCTAATTAAATTAATTTAAGTACATATCACCCACTGTTTTTTCAGGGGCAATAAAAAGGGAGAATTATACTGTGTTTAGGGCTTGAGTGTCAATAAGAATTTATCGATTTTTTACTAGTTTTTGTATAAGAAAATTACTGGCTCGATTTAGCATCTCAAAAACATCATCAAAGCGACCTTCAAAGTACGGATCTGGCACACTTTTGTTGTTATTTTCTGGAATATTGTCAAGCATTAACTCAAGCTTATGCTGATGTTCTATTGGGCATATTTGTTTCAGATTAGCAAGGTTTGATGAATCCATAGCAAAAATATGATCATAATAATAAAAATCTGATTCATGCACTTGTCTTGCTCTTTGGCTTGATAAATCCACTCCAAACTTAACTGCACTTTGTTGTGATCTAGAGTCTGGCGACTCACCAACATGATATGCATGCGTACCAGCTGAATCAATCTCAAACAAACCCTCTACAGAGTTTTTTTTCATTTGAGCTCTAAACGTACCTTCTGCTGTTGGTGATCGGCAAATATTACCCATACATACAAATAAAATTTTTATTTTTTCTTTGCTCATTAGACTTAGTTGCCGATAAAATCGGTAATTATATCAATTTTATAAATATTTTATGTCTGAGAAGCTATTACAAACTGCTAAAGAAGTAATTATTATGGAAGCAAAGGCTGTTGAGGGTCTTGCTAATAAATTAGACAATAGTTTTATCGATGCTTGCAATATTATCCAAAATTGCAATGGTAAGGTAATTCTTGTAGGTATGGGCAAATCTGGACACATTGGCAATAAAATTGCCGCAACTCTAGCATCAACCGGCACTCCGGCATTTGCAGTACATCCAGGTGAGGCAGGACACGGCGATCTTGGCATGATTGAGCAAGATGATGTTGTGATAGCAATATCATACTCTGGAGAATCAGACGAAATTATGACTCTAGTACCGGTCATTCAAAGGCTAGGTGTAAAAATTATTGGCATGACAGGTAGCCCTAGCTCATCAATTGGCTCAGTTGCTGATGTGCACCTTGATGTTAGTGTTGAACGTGAAGCTTGTCCTAACAATCTTGCACCAACATCATCAACCACTGTTGCGCTAGCAATGGGTGATGCAATTGCAGTTAGTCTACTTACAGCTGAGGGCTTTAGTCCAGATGATTTTGCACGCTCCCATCCTTCTGGAGCACTTGGAAGACGTCTACTTACCTATGTGAAAAATATTATGAAAACTGGCGATGATATTCCAACTGCCAGTAGCAATACAAAGCTATTAGACGCCTTATTAATCATGAGTGAAAAGGCACTTGGTATGGTGCTTATTACTGAAAACGATAAATTACTTGGAATTTTTACCGATGGCGACCTCAGACGTGTACTTGAAACTAATAGCAATATTCAAGACTTAACCATTGGTGAAGTTATGACTGCTAATTGTAAATCCATTAGTGATGACAAACCAGCAGTTGTTGCTGTGCAGATGATGGATGAATTTAATCTTAATTCTTTACCGGTGGTTGATAGTAATAATATGGTTGTGGGGGCTATCAACACTCACACCTTAATGCAAGCCAAAATCATCTAAATTGCTGCGTCTTTCTTCCTTCTTTTGCGTTAAATTTATAAAATATTAGGTTTCGTAGATTTACTACGCGCCCTCACATTTTATAAATTCTGCCTTGTAGAAGAAAAAAATACTTGCAATTACTATTATTGGTTTTTTTGAAAAAAATAATTCTTAAAAGATTATTCGTTCAACACCCCACCAAATACCCATCAAGGCAATAACTACAGAAACTGGAACCACTGCAAACCTATGGTAATTTATCTTCGCTTGTCTTAACAAGATAAGCAGTATAAACACTAGCAGCACAATTAAAACTTGCGCCAATTCAACTCCAATATTAAAACTAATAAGCGTGGTTAAAAAATTATCGCTAGTCATTTCAAAACTTTTAAGCATACTGGCAAATCCAAGACCGTGGACTAGTCCAAACAAAAATACAATAATACTTTTACGCTTAAGTACAAGCTTGCCATACAAATTCTCAATTGCAACGTAGGCAATTGAAAAAGCAATAAGTGGCTCTACTATGCGTGCAGATATTGTTACAATATCTGCAGTTGCTAAGCCTAAAGTAATAGTATGAGCCAGAGTAAATGTTGCAGTAAGAATTAGCAAATCTCTAAAAACAAGAGATGAAAGTGCCATGCCAATAATAAACAATATGTGATCCCATCCAAGTGGGATAACATGATCAAAACCTATTGCAACAAATTGCTTAACCCTGTTGGCAAATGTTTGCACTGGCGGATGATTTATATTTATAAGTTCACTTTTTTTGCCATCTCTTAACCATTGCCACTCACCCCAAGTATATTCATCTTCTTTATATACTCGCCAGCGCATAGCATTATCACCATAAACTTTGCTATATTGCCAACTAAGGCTTTTTGGCCACTGGTCAAGTTGTGCTTGATAGGTTAGTACTGTTTTTCTTGGGAGTTTGGTATAGCCAACAATATCAATTTCAGCATTTTTTAATTCCAGTTCAACTGGTTTGTTGTTAATAACTAACTCAAAACTATCAAGATAGTTTTTTGCAAACTCATTAAACTTGCTACGCAGATCCTCAGGCTCTAAAACCCGTAATTCATCATAATAATCTGCAGTTGGTGCGTCTTGCGTATTTTTATATTTAGTACCAATCCCGCTCATTGCTGCTTCTAGACTAAGATTTATTTCTAATTCAAGTTTATTATCAGCAAAAAATGATATTTCTACTAGAGCAGGTTTAACTACATCGGCTTTTACAAAGCTAGATAACAATAAAAATATAAATAAAAATCTATGCATAATAAAAAGCCCCGTCTTGCGGGGCTATGTTATTTCCTTCTAATAGAGACCTTTGCATAAATATGGGTGATTAGCAAAATCTATCATTTTGCTAATCACCCATATTTATGCAAAGACCTCTAATAATAACTAGATCAACTCGCCAGAATAATTTTCAATCCCTGGATTGTTTTTAACACCTTTGATAGTTGGATGGTTAACTTTCTTTAAATCAAGATGTTTTTGTTTGCGTAGATAATCTGCTGCCACATCCCACATTAATCTACCATTACCAATTGAGCCAACTTGAGCCCAGCCAGAAACTTTATATGATTTATTTGGATCAATTGCTGTGCCTTCGTCATCTCTCAAGTCAGATATTCTCTCACCTAAGCCTTTAGCTGGGTCGATAGTGTAATCAAGACCGCCTAAACGCACCATATCACCGCCAGATTGCAAATATGGATCTTGTACAAACAGATTCTCAGCAATACCCTCAAGTACTTCTTTAAGTTGAGCACCCTTCATCTCTGATACATAAGTCTCACCATAAGTCATAGATGTATTGGTCATTAAGTCTTCCATGGTTACGTCTCCTCCTGCAGGAACTGATGTTCCCCAACGCACACCGGCTGACATTGCAAAGTCAGCATCATGCTCTTCACGCAGTGAATTTACTAACACCTGATCCCAAGTGCCCATAAAGTTACCACGACGGTATAGTGTTTGTTCAGTAGTGCATAGTTTTTCTGTAAGAATTTGATCGTAAGTTTTTCCAACTCTAGATGGATTGTTGCTCATCTCCGAGCTACGCGCCTCAACAGTATTTGTGGTGTACTTCTCGCCTCGCATCTTATCAATAAACGAAACCATCTCAGCATTTGGTTTAATAAAGTTAGTCAAAATTGGTAGCATCTTATAATTGTATCCAACCATTTTATGATCTTTAATATCTAGATCCATAACCCCGATATATTTACCAGAACAACCTGCATTGGTAACCACTGTCATACCACCAGGGTTCTGTACTTCAACTGGTTTTGGCATACCATCATGCGTATGACCACCAAAGATTGCATCAATACCAACCACACGCGATGCCATCTTAATATCCACATCCATACCATTATGTGATACAACGATAACTGCATCTGGCTTTTCATTTTCACGAATATCGGCAACAAGCTCACTCATCTCATCTTCACGCAAACCAAACGACCAATCTGGGAAGAAATACTTTTGTGGATTGGCATTTGATGTTCTTGGGAATGCTTGACCAATAACCGCTATACGATGCCCACCAACATTTTTAATAACATAAGGTTTAAATGGATAACCTTCATCTTCATCAAATAAACCATTGCCATCATATTTTTCAGTCATAGTTATGTACTTATCATCCATCAAAGCATCTTCCATAACACGAACATTTTGACCTAAGAAGTCACCTTTGAAAAAACCAATATTCTTTAAAGTTTCTTCTTCTTTATAAGTAAATTCCCAATGCCCAACCATAACATCTACACCTAAGATATTACAAGCCTCAACCATGTCAGCACCACGCGTCCATAGTGAAGTACCTGAACCCTGCCAAGTATCACCACCATCAACTGTTAGAGTGTTTTGAATACCGCCAGCACTATCGCGCAATGAATCTAGCACAGTTTTTATCTGGCCGAATCCGCCAGTTTTGCCATATTTAGCAGCTAAATCTTCAAAGTTGTTATAAGTAAAAGCATAAGCCTCTGGAGAGCCTGGCTTTACCCTAATTTCTTTTAAAAGATTATTACCAACAACATGTGGTAATTTGCCAAAAGTATCACCAAATCCAAGATTTACATTTGGCTCACGGAAATAGTTTGGCAATAAGTTACCATGCGTATCAGTAATATGCAAAATACGCGCATTACCAGTTTTAGGCACTTCATACATATTGTCTTGACCAAATAGGCTAGTTCTATTTGCATAACCTGTACCAATTAATCCAGCTGCCGATCCAGCACCTAAAAGTTTAATAAAATCTCTACGCGTTAACGCCATAATAACTCTCCAATATTCAAATTTATTATAGAGATAATAATACCATTAATAACCAAGTAATAAAATAGGCTAATAAAATCCATAAACCCATACTACATAATAAGATTACCAGTCTAATACCTCATATAATAACGCTATGAATTTATCCAAACTATTAGACGGAATTATAGAGACTGATATAAGCATCAGTATTGATGGCTTATGTCTTAATGCAAATAACATTATTAGTGGTGATGTATTTATAGCGCTTCAAGGCGAAACAACCCATGGAGCTAATTATGCTCAGCAAGCAATAGACAATGGTTGTGTTGTCATACTAGTAGATGGTATGGATATTGAATGCTCTGTACCTTCAATTCGCATTGATAACCTTAAAAGCCATCTACAAACTATTGCTGCAAGAATGTATGCAGAAGCTCAAAAGGTAGAAGTTATAGGTGTTACTGGAACTAATGGCAAAACCTCTGTCGCATATTTTGCATCGCAACTACTTGACAAGCTTGGAGTAAAAAATGGACTTGTTGGCACTTTAGGCATATCAAATAGTGATATTAAATCTAACAATACCACGCCTGATATCATAACTTTATATAAGGCTTTAGATCAATACTATAAAAATAATATTAATACTGCTGTAATTGAAATCTCTTCTCATGCACTAGATCAAAATAGAATACAAGGTCTTAATATTAAGTATGCAGTATTTACCAACCTAACCCAAGATCATCTTGACTACCATCACACTCTAGAAAACTATAAAAAAACTAAACTCAAACTATTTGAGCTTGAAAGTGTAAAAAGTGTTGTTATCAATCAAGATGATGAAAATTCAATAGATTTTATCAATGTCGCAAATGATAAGAAACAATATATATACTCACTTGAAGACTTTGACAACTTAAGTGCTAACCAATATGGATTTTTAGCCAAGCTTGATAATTTTGTTTTTGAATTGCCACAACTTGGAAAATACAACGCACTAAACATTCTTGCAGCGCTTAATACTGTTGAAGCTATGGGTTTTGATATAGAAAAAATAATTCCACTACTACCTAGGCTAATAGCTCCCATTGGTAGGATGCAAAAAATTAATAAGAGTAAAGTTTGGGTGGATTATGCTCACACTCCGGATGCAATTAAAAATGCTATTGAAACCATTAAACTACACAATCCTGATGACAAGGTGATAATTATTTTTGGTTGTGGCGGTGATCGTGATCAGGACAAACGTCATAAAATGGGCAAAGTTGCATCAACTTATGCAGATATGGTGGTACTAACGAACGACAACCCTAGAAGCGAGGATCCTGAATCAATTATAAATGACATAACTAGCGGAATTGACGACAGCATTAATATTGATATAACCCTTGATAGAGAATTAGCGATAGAAAATGCAATTCATACATTAAAAGAGGATGAATCGCTACTTATTGCGGGTAAAGGGCATGAAACCTACCAAATATTTAAAGATAAAACTATTGAGTTTTCAGATATAGAAATCGCACAAAATGCTTAAATCTGATACCCATACAATTGCAAAACTATTAGATATTGACACTTCCAATATTGAAAATATCAGCTTCACAGGAATTGGTACAGATACGCGCCAAGATCTAAATAACAAGCTATTTATTGCCCTAAGTGGTGAAAATTTTAATGGTGCAGATTTTATTGATAAAGCCGAAACAGCTGGAGCGGTATGTGCAATTGTTGATAAAGATACAGCGAACAACATACCAACATTAAAAGCTGAAGACACACTTGTTGCATTAACTGCTATTGCTAAATATCATCTAAACAATATCAAGCCTATGGTTATAGGTATTACTGGCAGTAATGGCAAAACCACAACTAAAAATATGTTGTTTAATATTTTGAGTTTAAGTGGTAAAACTCTAGCAACTAAAGGTAATTTTAATAACCATATTGGAGTACCGCTAACTTTACTAGATTTAAAGGATGATCATCAGTATGCAGTAATTGAAATGGGCGCTAATCACCTTGGAGAAATAAAACACCTAAGAGATATTGCCAAGCCTGATATTGCCATTGTAACTAACACTATTGATGCACATATTGGTGAGTTTGGTGGGTTCGATAATTTAGTGAAAGCTAAAGGTGAAATCTACTCAAGTGATAGTCAAAACATTGTTAACACTCAAACTACATTTACTGGAGATATTAGCTTTGGTGATGGCGGGGATATTTACCCGAGCAATATCAAAGGCAATAAATTTACCCTAAATATTGAAGATGAATCTATTGAAGTAGAACTACAACTTATAGGCAGACACAATATTGATAACGCCTTAGCAGCTAGCAGTTGTGCTTATGCGTTAGGAATAGATCTAGATACAATCAAACAAGGGTTAGAAAACACTCAGGCTGAAACTGGTAGATTACAAATTATTAAACACAAAGATATGACTATTATTAACGATAGTTACAATGCCAACCCACACTCAGCCAAAGCTGCAATAACTACACTCAAAGAATTCTCTGGGGAGAAAGTTATTGTATTAGGGCAAATGGCAGAACTTGGTGAAGATTCAGACAATATGCATAAAGAAGTAGGAGAAATTGCCAAACAGAACTCTGATGCTTTTTATAGTTTTGGCGCTAACACACAAAACTACGCGACCGATAACTTCACCTCTTATGGACAACTAGCCAAACACCTTCTAGACCGACATCAAAACTCAACAATTCTTTTCAAAGGCTCTCGAGTTGCAAAATTAGAGCAAATAATTGAAAAAATTTGCGTATAATTTCGCGCTTTATACATTTAACCCGAATGTATAAATTTTTAATAAAAACGATAAATTACAAGGTATTTTTTTATCAGACAGTATTAATAATACGACAGATAAAAAATAACGCAGTAATTTGAAGTTTTTAGCAAAAATTGCGCTCGTAGCTCAACTGGATAGAGTACTCGGCTACGAACCGAGCGGTTGCAGGTTCGACTCCTGCCGAGCGCGCCATCTTTTTTCTGATAGAATGTTTAAGCTATGATGACACTACCAAACATTCTGACTTTATCTAGAATTGTACTGATACCAGTATTTGTGGTTTTGTATTATTTGCAACCCAGTTATAGCGAAAATCCAATTTTCACTTGGACTAATTTCTTTTTAACTGGAACTTATGCAGTAATTAGTATTACTGACTATTTTGATGGCTACTTAGCCAGAAAGCTTAACATGACTTCTCAGCTTGGGGCTTTTTTAGATCCAGTTGCTGATAAATTAATGGTATCTACAGCACTAATATTACTAGTTGACTTCTACCCTGCAGATACACATTGGTATATTACTGTATGCTCACTAATTATCATCTCCAGAGAAATACTGGTATCTGCTATGCGTGAGTGGATGGGAACAATTGGACAAAGATCCAAGGTTAAAGTTTCGTTTATTGGCAAGGTGAAAACCTTTGTGCAAATTTTTGCAATTTTATTTTTACTCTACCAACAACCATTTTTCACTTTACCAAGTTTTGAAATCGGTGTAACTCTACTAATTGTTGCCACAGCATTAACTTTATATTCTGGATTTATTTATCTGCAAGAAGGTGTAAAAACTTTTAATAATTAATCCTAATCTTGCTTGACTATTTACAAAAAAACACTATAATTTCAATCTTTCACGCGGGAATAGCTCAGCTGGTAGAGCGACACGTTGCCAACGTGTAGGTCGCGAGTTCGAACCTCGTTTCCCGCTCCAAATTCAAAAGCCTGTTTTGTCAGGCTTTTTTTAATTTGACGCTTTGCACGTTTATGGCCGGATAGCAAAGCGGTTATGCAGGGGCCTGCAAAGCCTTATAGACCAGTTCGACTCTGGTTCCGGCCTCCATACACTAAAAAACCCGAATTATTGTTCGGGTTTTTTAACTACCCCCTTGCTAAATAATACAAACAATACTTTGTGAAATAGAGCGTTAAAAATCTTAAATGTTTGAGTGTAGCGAGTTTTTAAGATTTAGCGTAATGAACAATATAGTATATGTTTAGTATTATTTTGCAGGGTGTCTTCTTTTTCGACGGTTTTTCTAGACAAGTAGAAAAACCGTCAAGTTCTCAGCGGAAAATAACAATTTTTCGCAAGAATTTAAAAAAAATATTAAAAATAATTAAAATCGAGTTAATTTTTGTAAATTTTATCCACTTTTATGCCTAAAAGTATCTATTTATAGACAAAAATACCCACTAAAAGGCATTTTTAGCGGGTATTTAGTAAAATTTTAGATTTTTTGAAAATCAGTAACTATTTCTACTTTAAAGACTTAAGTCGTAAACGTAGAGCGTTAAGCTTAATAAATCCAGCTGCATCTTTTTGATCGTATGCACCTTCATCATCCTCAAAAGTTGCAATTTTCTCACTAAATAGTGAATTATCAGACTTACGACCAACAACAATTACATTGCCTTTGTATAACTTAATACGCACAGTACCATTTACCACCTCTTGCGTTTGATCAATTGCCGCTTGTAGCATCTCGCGTTCTGGGGCAAACCAAAAACCGTTGTAAATCATCTCAGCATATTTTGGCATTAGTTCATCTTTAAGGTGTGCAGCTTCACGGTCAAGTGTAAGAGATTCCATTGCACGATGCGCTTTTAACATTACCGTGCCAGCAGGAGTTTCGTAACAACCACGTGACTTCATACCAACAAAACGATTCTCCACAATATCATCACGACCAATACCATGCGCTCCAGCGCGCTGGTTAAGATCTTCCATAACCTGTGCAGGAGTCATTGCCTCACCATTAATTGCAACAATATCACCCTTTTCGTAAGTAAGCTCAACATATTCAGCTTTATCTGGAGCAGCCTCAGGAGATACTGTCCAGCGCCACATATCATCTTCTGGCTCAGCCCACGGATCTTCCAAAATATCGCCCTCGTAAGAGATGTGCAAAAGGTTTGCATCCATCGAATATGGAGATTTTTTACTTTGTTTTTTATAATCTACTTCAATACCGTGTTTCTCAGCATAATTCATTAGTGATTCACGTGAAGATAAATCCCACTCACGCCACGGTGCGATAACTTGAATATCACTATCAACTGCATAAGCATTAAGCTCAAAACGTACTTGATCATTACCCTTACCAGTTGCACCATGAGAGATAGCATCTGCACCAACTTCATTGGCAATCTCAACTAAACGTTTAGAAATAAGTGGACGAGCAATTGATGTACCTAAAAGATATTCACCTTCATAAATTGCATTTGCACGAAACATTGGAAATACATAATCTCTAGCAAAGTCTTCACGAAGATCTTCAATATAAATCTCTTTAATGCCCATTGCCTCAGCTTTAACGCGCGCCGGCTCTACCTCTTCACCTTGACCAACATCTGCTGTAAAAGTTACCACCTCACAATTGTAAGTTTCAGTTAGCCATTTGGCGATAATGCTTGTATCTAATCCGCCCGAGTATGCAAGTACTACTTTATTCATAATTCTTTTTTATATTCAAATGTTTTACTTAATAAAACTTCGCCTTTAGAGTTTAAAACATCAACTTGCCAAGTTCCTATCCAGGTGTGCCATAGGTTTTTAGATGACCAAACACGCCAGCGCTTACCTTTAATATCAAAGCTAACTTCAGCCTTAACTTTATCTTTATAAATCCATCTGTGAGTAATTTTCTCACCAGTTAAATTGCGGATATTGGTAAAGAAGTAGATTTTACCTAAAGAATTATCTATATCTGTAACTATCTCAACTGGAGCTCTATCCTCTACCGATTTAGCAAAAACTGCTGTGGAGATATTTTTATGCTCCCACTGCGAGTGGGCAAAATTTGCAATTAACAACAATACTAAAAATACTATTTTTTTCATTATTTAATCCAATCTACAACATAGTTAACAAAATCTTTTTCATCAACCTCATCATCACGATAATTTCTACCGCGTATTGATATTCCTGCATAATGCACTGAATTTTTATCGCCACTTATAAGCGGGTGCCATGGCTCGAGTTCTTTGCCCTCATAGAGCACTCTATAGGCGCATGTAGACGGCAACCAATTAAACTTTTCGCCCCATTTGGCATCTATAGATAAACAATTTGGCACTAATTGCTGACGCAGATCATAGTGTGGACACGAGCAAGTTTCTTCATCCATATACTTGCAAGCTACATTAGTAAAAAATACCTCTTTAGTATCTTCGTCCTCAATCTTATGTAGACAGCAACGACCACAACCATCGCACAAACTTTCCCACTCTTGATCATTGAGAGTCTCAAGTGGCTTTTCCCAAAATTTATCCATTTATACAAATGATATATTATTGTAAGTCGATCAAATATAACAATATTTGCTTACCTTCTTGATCGCCCTTACGAGCAGTAGCGCTTGCCCAATAATAGGCTTTTTTATAATCAATTTCTACACCAACACCATTGATATACATCATTGCCAAAGCATTTTGACTTTTTATAATTCCTTGTTTTGCAGATTCACGCATAAGCATAAATGCACGCCTATCATCCTTTGGAACAAGAGAGCCAATACTATACAAAGTACTTAAACTATGTTGAGCAATAGGATTGCCTTGACTAGCGCTTAACGCCAACTTTTCAACATTTTCAGTTGGTGCTGCATTTGCTTTTAACGACTGAGCAATTTGCTCTAAATTTGGAATTACCGGTTTAAACTTTTGAAACGAATTTAATTCTGGATTAAGATTAATAACTGGAGAGATTTTTTGTATTGGGTAGCTCATTCTATCTTTTTGCACCCTGTCAATTGTTACAACTGGCATAGGGCTATTAGCTGCTATTAAGTCTATTTTGTTAAATATAGGCTTAGATTCATCAGTTTCTAAATCCTCGCTTCCTTGTTCAAGATATTCTTGCTTTAGTTGCTCTATCATTGGTGCAAGCTCAAGCGCCATTTCATGACTTTGTAATGCAGCCATATCAATCCACTTTTTAGCAGTGTCAAACAACTCTTCATCCAAGTAATATTTACCTAGTAGATACTGCGAATGCGCATGGCCACCTTGAGCAGATTTGAATAAATAAACTCTTGATAATTTATCATCTTTTTTGGAATGTACGCCATCGCTATGCACTAAATATAATTGATATTGGCTTAATGTATGGCCTTGAATAGACAGGTTAACAAAAGCAGTAATTGCACTCTGCACGTCTTGCTCTGTGCCTTCGCCATTTAAAGTTAATAACGCTAAATTATATTGAGCATCAATATTGCCGCTTTCAGCAGATTTTTTAAACAGTTTGTATGCCTGGGTTAGATCTTTATCTACACCTTGAGCTTCTTTGTAGTTCAGTGCTAGTAAGTATTGAGCTTGAGTGTTGCCACCATCTGCAGCTCCAAGTAGATACGGATGAGACTTATCAAAATCTTGTTTTTCTATATAAATCTTAGCAAGTGTAAACTGCGCATCGACAAGACCCTGATCCGCTGATTTTATTAACAACTCAATCGCTAAATCATTATCAGCAGATAGACTGTTTTTACTTAAGTAAAGTTGGGCTAAATTGTATTGTGCTTGTGCATTGCCATTTTCTGCAGCAAGTTTATAAAATTCAATAGCTTTATTTAAATCTTTAGCTATAGATACAGAGTTTTGATATATTTGAGCAACTATCAATTGAGCTTCAGCATCATTATTCGCAGCTGCCTTAAGTGCCCAATTAAGTGCCTTTTCATCATCTTGCCTTACTAAACGTCCAGTTTTATATAAATTTGCAAGTCTTGATTGTGACTTAACAAAACCTTGTTTAGCTGATTTTATATACACATCAACCGATCTTGAAGACCCAAGTGCACGTTCATAAAAATCTGCTAAAAAGAATTGAGCCTGTGGATCATTCTGATTTGCAGCATCTTCATAATAGTTTTGCGCTTTGCGCTTATCGGTTTTAACACCAATGCCTAATTCATGTAATTTTGCAAGATTGAGTTGTGCAGGCCAGTAATTAGAGTCAGCTGCTCGTTTATACCAATAAATTGCCTTTTCATTATCAATATCAACACCCTCGCCTTTGCGATACATAACTGCTAAATTATATTGAGCGTTGACCAAATCTTGCTCTGCGGCCTTTTCAAACCAACTAGCAGCCTGTTTTAAGTCTTTTTTTACCCCAATGCCATGATAATAGCCATTAGCTAGATTAAATTGAGCAGTAGCATAGCCTTGTTCTGCCACTCTTTCATACCAATAAAATGCTAATTTTTCATCTTTTTTAGTGTTGATACCGTTTTGGTACATGTTGGCCAAACTAAACTGTGAGCGCGCATCACCACTTTTAGCTAATTTTTTCAGCTTAATAAGAACTTGTTTTGGACTAAGTCCGGAATCATCTTGAGAGTTAGCTTGTTGTGTTACTACTTGATGACTATCTGCCCTCTGCAATATTTGCAGCGCAAATGCATTAACACTAATTAAAAATAAAATAACAAATCTAAACATAAGAAATTTATTTTAATCTTTTTTTAATTGAAAACAACCTATTAATACCAATGGCAACACCTGAGCATTGTTCTAGGGGTTTTTCTAATTGTTGTAAAAAATTAGTATCTAAATCAAATACTGGTTTTTGTAGTTTTTGTCTTTTTGCTAAATCGGATTTAAATATATTCAAATACTCGTCATGGGTTTGCAACTCATCATAACCATTGGCAATTTCTAAGCCGTCAATATAAAGCTCAAACCTTTTAGCAACCTTGCCTTCAACCTTAGATAAAGCTGATTGCAATGCAGGAAAATCATAAATAAAACAAACTTCTAAGTCTTTCAATTTAGACTCGCACAGTGCTGTAAATAAGAATATCTGTAAATCTTCAATATAGTCAAAATCAGTAGTTAATCCATGCTTAGTTGCAACATCTTTTAACTCTTTAAAAGATAGATTCAATATGTCAATATTGGCAAATTTTTTAAAAGCCTGCTCATAAGACAATTTGTTAACTGCTTTATTAATTCCGACTGTTAATAATAAATTAGCAATATCATCCATCAAATCGTGAATACTAAACCCCATACGATAGTATTCAAGCATACTAAATTCATTGGAATTATCCTTGCCAATTTCGTTATCTCGAAATACTTGGCAAATTTGATATATATCTCCACTACCTTGAGATATAAGTTTTTTCATCTCCAGCTCAGGCGAGGTATGTAGATATTTTAATACCTCTAGATCTAAATCCTTATTAACACCAATTCTTATTGAGTCAATATACACATCTGTTGTTGGTGTATTTAATAATGAATTAGTTTGTACCTCAACAACATTTTGCTGAGATAGATGACTTCTGATTTTTTGTATAAAGTCTGCGTAGAGTTTAAGATCTTCCCGCATACTCATTAGTGCGCGTGTCTACCTTAATTTTCTCACCAATGCTGATGAACAAAGGAACTTGCACTACAACTCCAGTATTTAAAGTTGCTGGCTTACCACCAGTTCCAGCGGTGTCGCCTTTAAGGCCAGGATCAGTGTCTATCACTTCTAAAGTTACATGATTAGGTGGTGTAACTGAAATTGGATTGTTATTCCAAAGTGTAACTACACACATATCTTGCTCAACTAAATAACCTTTAGCATCACCCATGCCAGTCTCATCAACTGAGTATTGTTCAAATGAGTCAGGGTCCATAAAATTATATGTTTCGCCATCGCTATACAAGTACTGCATATCCAACTCCATTACATCAGCACCTTCCAATGATTCACCTGATTTAAAAGTTTTTTCCAGAGTTTTTCCAGTAATCAAATCTTTAAGCTTTACTTTGTTTGAAGCTTGGCCTTTTCCAGGTTTGCGAATCTCATTACTAATAATTGAACAAGGATTGCCATCAAGCATAAGTTTTAAGCCATTTTTGAATTGACTAGTTGAGTAATTTGCCATTTTATTAAAGCCTCTATGTGTAAAATTTACAAAATTGTATTTTACTTAGTTTTTTATACGTTTTCATGCACATACACGAATACCAAGCCAAAGAAATTTTTAGGCAATTTTCTATTCAAACTCCAGAATCTATACTAATTGAATCAACGCAAGATGCGCAAGACGCATGCAAAAAACTTGGTGGTGATATTTGGGTAGTAAAAGCTCAGGTTCATGCTGGTGGACGTGGCAAAGGCGGTGGTGTTATTCTTTGTAAATCAATACAAGAGGTGGAAGATGCCTGCAATAAGCTGCTTGGATCGAACCTAATAACCCCACAAACAGATGCTAAGGGCTTGCCAATTAACAAGGTGTTAATTGAGGGTGGGCAAAATATTGAGCGTGAATTATATCTTGGTCTTTTAGTTGACAGACAAACTCAAAAAATTACCATACTTGCATCTACCGAAGGTGGAATGGATATTGAAAAAGTTGCTAGTGAGACTCCAGAAAAAATTATTAAATTTGGTGTTGATCCACTAGGCACTCTTGCCTTAAATGATTGTATATCAATTGGCAAGCAGCTTGGGCTTGAAGGTCAGCTTGCCAGAGAGTTCAACTCTGCATTAACTGGCTTGTATGAAATTTTTACCCAAAAAGATGTTAGCTTAATTGAGATCAACCCACTTATAACAACTACAGAAGGTAGTTTAATTGCACTAGATGGCAAGATAGATTTTGACGACAACGCACTTTATCGTCATGAAGACATTGTAGAGCTTAGAGATACATCTCAAGAAGACGAAAAAGAAAACGAAGCTAGTGAGCACCAATTAAACTATATTTCACTTGATGGCACAATTGGCTGCATGGTAAATGGCGCAGGTTTAGCCATGGCAACTATGGATCTCATTGAGCACCACGGCGGATCGCCAGCAAACTTTTTAGATGTTGGTGGTGGTACCACAGCTGATAGAGTTGCGAAAGCTTTCGAACTAATTCAAACAGAAGAAAATGTTAAAGGTATTTTGGTAAATATTTTTGGCGGTATTGTTCGTTGTGATTTAATTGCCGAGGGTATTTTACAAGCCATTGAGAAAGTTGGATTGAGTGTGCCAATTGTTGTTCGCCTTGAGGGTACCAATGCACCTGCTGGACTTAAATTATTAGACGAATCTGACTGCGACATACACACTGAAGCAGATTTGACTCAGGCAGCAATTAAAATTGTGGAGCTAGCAAAATGAGCGTACTAATTAATAAAAATACAAAGGTAATAACTCAAGGTTTTACTGGCAAGCAAGGAACATTTCACTCAGAGCAGTCAATTGCTTATGGTACTCAATTCGTAGGTGGTGTTACCCCTGGAAAAGGTGGACAAACACATCTCAACTTACCAGTGTTTAACTCGGTTAAAGAAGCTATGAATGAAACTGGGGCTGATGCCACCATGATTTACGTTCCGCCACGTTTTGCTTATGGTTCTATTGTTGAAGCAATTGAAGCAGAAATGCCAGTTATTGCTTGCATTACTGAGGGTATTCCAGTGCAAGACATGCTTAAAATAAAAGCTATTTTAAAGGATTCTAAATCAACATTAATAGGGCCAAACTGTCCTGGAGTTATCACCCCAGAAGAGTGCAAACTTGGAATTATGCCTGGCAACATTCACCAAGCTGGTAGTGTTGGAGTGGTGTCAAGATCTGGAACTCTAACCTATGAAGCAGTACACCAAACCACACAAGCAGGGCTTGGTCAAAGCACTTGTATTGGCATTGGTGGCGATCCGATTCAAGGCATGAATTTTATTGATTGTTTGGAGCTGTTTGAAGCAGATGATCAAACCAAATCAATCATCATGGTGGGTGAGATTGGTGGCTCTGCTGAAGAAGAGGCGGCAGAATTTATTAAAAACAATGTAACAAAACCTGTTGTGTCTTATATTGCCGGTCTAACTGCACCTAAAGGTAAACGCATGGGTCATGCTGGTGCAGTTATTAGTGGCGGGTCAGGCAAGGCTGAAGACAAAATTAAAGCACTTGAAAATGCTGGAGTTGCTGTAGCTTCTACACCTGCTACCATGGGTTCAACTTTACTAGAAATTTTAAAATAATAAATACTGAGGAAAGCAAGGCCTTCCCCACTCATAACTATGAAAAAACCAATTGTTGTATTAGGTATTGGCGAGCTTGGCAGTGTATTTGCACGTAGCTTTTTAAAAAACAACTACCCAGTTTATCCGATTACCCGAACAACCGATATTGACGAGTTAAAGACCAATATCGATCCTGAACTGATTCTGATTTGTACTGCTGAAGGCGATCTACAATCTGCACTATCTTCTATCCCCGTTGAATGGAAAGATCGTGTTGCGATGATGCAAAACGAACTTCTACCTCGTGATTGGGAGTCTCATAACTTTATCGATCCTACTGTGATTTCAGTATGGTTTGAAAAGAAAAAAGGTATGGACTCTAAAGTGCTTATCTCCTCTCCAGCTTATGGCCCTAAAGCTCAAATTTTGGCAGATTCACTAGCACTTATAGATATTCCAGCGCACGCTGTTGCTGATGAAGACGAATTATTGTTTGAACTCGTACTAAAAAATCTATATATCCTAACCACCAATATTGCAGGCCTTGCAATTAAGAGTGGCGCAAATGTTAATGATCTGCGTAACAATCACCTAGATTTAATGCGCAAAGTATCTACAGATGTATTAAAGCTGCAAGAATCATTAACCGGAAAAACTTTTAATGAATCAGATTTAGAAAAAGGTATGATTAAAGCCTTTGAAGGCGACCTAGAGCACGGCTGCATGGGTAGATCTGCTCCAGCTAGACTTGATAGAGCGCTAGAATTAGCAAAAGAATTTAATTTAGAAGTTCCAACACTGCAAAAGATTAAACAAGATCTTTAAGATCGCATTTTTGCATAAGTTTTTTCAATTTCATTCTCAAGTGCAATTAAAGAAAAACCTCTAACTTCTTCTATAAACTTTTGCCCCATGAAAAACACTTGCACCACTGGCAATGAAAATACGCCGTGTTGTGCACAAATCTCTTGCAACTGCTCACAATCAATATAGATCATTTCCAAGTCTGGAAATTTAGCTGAAAATTTATCAAAAATTTGCGGTTTGATAGTCTGACACACACCACAGTTTGCCCCACCAAATAAAACCAATAATGCATCTTTTTCGTATTTAAGACTATCTAACTGCTCTTGATTTTCCAACTGATTCATAGACTCTCTCCTAGTTGAGAAAAGAATACCTCAAAATCAGGCAAATCTAAGTCAGATTCTCGCTGCTTTTGCCCCCACATCGGCTCTGGGAAAT
>CAYOFV010000023.1:0-11689 GCA_964403565.1 uncultured Piscirickettsiaceae bacterium
TCTGTTACCATTACAGCTACCTCTACCCGAGAAGATAATGACAACTTCTTTAGAATTGACTTTACATGAAGCTTAACTGTACCGTCTGAGATCCCTAATTCTCGAGCAATAACCTTATTACTATGGCCACTTGCAACCTGACAAGCTACCTCTTGCTCTCTCTTAGTAAGGCTTTCAAATGAATTTTCTTCTTCTGACAGTTCATTCTTTAATACTTTAGCCAATACATATGTCATGTCTTGTGCTACAACAATTGATCCAGTCATTGCATCATTTAGTGCATCTACCAATTCATCAGGATCCATGTCTTTTAATAAATAACCTTGGGCTCCGTGTTTAAGACAATCACGCAGATCAGACTCCTCAGTACTAGTAGTAAGCATAACAATCGGCACTGTAACACCATTTGTCTTAAGCGCTTGCAAGACCTCAAGCCCAGACATTTGAGGCATACGCAAATCTAATAATATAATATCAAGCTCTAGTGTTGGAATTTCATCCAAGCATTCCTGTGCCGATGCACAAGCAGTAGCCGAGATGTCTTTAGACTCTAATAAAGATATTAAACCATTACGAAACAATGCGTGATCATCTACTATATATATATTCATTAAATATTATCTCGCGGGAAATTAACAATAATGCGAGTTCCCTCATCCTTTTCTGATTCAATTTCAATACTAGCACCAATTCTAGATGCACGCTCTTGCATAATATTCATACCAATATTATTCCCCATTACCTCACTCTGGTTTTGGTCTTTTTCAAAGCCGATGCCGTCATCTTCAATTAATAATTGACAATTTGGTTCTGCAGATAATAATATACGTACGTTACGCGCTTGAGCATGTTTGCGTATATTTGACAAAGCCTCTTGAGTAATACGCATAATTTGCATCTCGACTTCTGGAGATATGTTTAACTTGCCTTCTACATGCAGATAGGTTGCAATGCCTTCTTCGGTTTTAAATCTATTGACTAAATTTTCTAATGATACTTCAATACCCTTAGGATCTAAAGGCACACGAAAGTTGCACATTAATTCTCTAAGCTCTTGATTGGCTTGAGTAATATTAGTTTGCAGACCGTCCAATTTGGCTGCAATATCAACTTTGTCGTTATTTTTAACCAAATCTCCAAGTACTTTCACTTGTAATTTAAGGCTATAAATTGTTTGAGCTAATGAATCATGTATTTCTTGAGACAAGAACAATCTCTCTTGAGAAAGCTGCATGCGTTTAGTTTGTTCATCAAGTCTAGCCTTGTCTAATGCAGTAGCTATATTATCAGCCATAGATTCTAGCAATGCACGCTCATCAAAAGCTAAAGACGGTTCTTTGTCAAAAAATAAATTAAACACCCCTAAGGTTTTTCCATGATAACGCAAAGGGATAAAAATCGCTCCCACATTAGCTTTTTTACTAGGATTTTCACCAATACAGCGCTTACAAGAATGCACACTAAATTGCACTCCTGCATCATGCGCCATAGCTACTTCGCCACAAAAACAGTCACTATTAAGCACATCTACTTCTTGACCTTTATCTTCTATATATCCATTAGCAGCTGTAAGGTGAAGCTCGCCATCCTCACCCAAACTTCTAGCAACACCAGAAGATGCATCTGTCATATTTATAAAGATATCTAAAAAGTATTTGAATAATTCATCAGTTGAATGGATTTTATTCAACTTAGAAGAAACCCCATATAAAGTTTCAAGCGATGCTGATTTTTTACTTAAACGCTGGATTTGCTTGTTAAGAATATTCTCCATATCGTCATACAAATGCTGATTCTCATCAATTAAATGATTGATTGCGCTAGCCACTGGCTTAAAAGTAGTTTTATTCGTATCGTCCAATCTTGCAGTTTGATTACTTTTATAATCTTTCACCCATTTTTGCAGATCGCTAAACGGTAGTAAAAAATCCTTACGAATAGATAAGTAAAGACCCAAAAAAACCAATAGTATAAGAATTGTAAGCAAAATATCTACAGCATTTGGTTGGCTATAGATGGCTGACAATTCTAATAACAATAACGGTGATAACACTATTGTTACTATTAAATATATATAGAATTTTGTTTTAATTCCCATAATGGCTATATTACCTATTATTTACCAATACAGAATGATGAAAAAATCTCACCTAGTAGATCGTCTGAAGAAAACTCACCAGTAATAGAGCCCATATATTGACCTGCTTGACGTAAATCCTCAGCCATAAGTTCTGCAGAACCCGAATCTAATTGCTCAATTGAATTATCAATTGCATCAAGGGCTAGCTCCAAAGCATTAATATGCCTTTGTCTTGCTAAATAAACACCTTCGCCCACGTTGTTAAGTCCGGCAAAATTAGAAAGTTTATTTGTAAGAATATCAATGCCGGTGCCATCTTTTGCACTTATTGACACTAGTTCATATTTATCAAAATTAACATTTGTAGAATTACTCTTAGCTAAATCAATTTTATTCTTAATAATGAATAATGGTGTATTCTCTAGACCGTCTGGCAATATAGATAAGTCTGGATTATCATCTTGTGCATCAAATACAAGTAGAACCAAATCAGCTTTTTGAATCTCTGTTTTAGCTCTTTTTATCCCTTCTTGTTCAACAATATCCTCACTATTATGCAAGCCTGCAGTATCAACAATATTAAGTGGCATACCATCAATACTGATAGTTTCTTTTAGAGTGTCACGAGTAGTGCCTGCAATATCTGTAACAATTGCACTATCATTTTGGGTAAGTGCATTTAAAAGTGATGATTTACCTGCATTTGGCTTTCCAGCAATTGCAACTGTTAACCCTTCGCGCAAAATTGATCCTTGTTTTGCAGCTACAAAAATCTCATATATCTGCTGTTTAATATTTTGCGCTTTGACCTTAACCTCGCTTGACGCTAAAAAATCAATTTCTTCGTCAGAAAAATCAATAGTAGCCTCAACAAAAACTCTTAACTCAATTATTGACTGGGTAAGCTGATTAACTTTATTTGAAAATTCTCCAGATAAAGATCTTAAAGCTGATGCTGAGGCTCTTTGTGAAGTTGCGTCAATTAAATCTGCCACAGCTTCAGCCTGTACTAAATCCATTTTTCCATTAAGAAATGCACGCTTAGAAAATTCTCCTGGTTCAGCATAAATGGCACCAAGTTCTACACTCGACTCAAGCAGCATACGCATAACACTCATACCACCATGACCCTGAAACTCAATAACATCTTCTCCAGTAAAAGAGTTTGGACCCGGAAAAAATAGCGCCACACCTTTATCTATCTCTTCACCATTGTTATTAAAAAAAGAACCGTAATGCGCATATCTTGGTTTTGGGTCAAAGCCAAGCATAGCTTTCGCTATATCTTTGGCACCTGGTCCAGAAACTCGCACAACACCAATACCTCCCTGGCCTAATGCTGATGCAAGTGCGCAAATTGTACTAACATTACTCATTGGCAAAATAGTTCTCCAGGTATTGATCAAAACTAATATTATCAGCTTGTTCGATATTTTTTTGCTCTATACACGAGTTAATTGCTTGCTTATCTAAATAAGCAAAATGCTCATTATTAATCTCTCTAGTTATAAACTCTCTTCTATGTTTTTTTGCATAAGAATTAGTATGATCAAAAAAACCTTGAGACCTGTTTCTCATCTCTTCAAGGGCCAATGCAGAAGGAGTGGAATCAGGATTATCTACCCTTCTGCCAATAACTGTAACCGCATCAACATGCTCTTTGCTGAATAACTGTGCACAGTTTTTAATTTTTACAATTAATTCACTTCCCCAATCTTGCAAACTCACCTCTGCCGATCTAGACTTTAATAATAGTCCAGGTTTACGTCCCATATGTGCAACCAACTGATCATTATTATCTATTTCAAACTGCTCTCTTGTTGATATAACCGGAGATTCTTCAAGTAAACAAAATAATAAAAATGACTCTAAAAACTTAACTTGTTGGCTATCTATACCCAATGAAAGCATAGTATTTATATCAAGCGATCTAAGCTCGATATATTCAATACCACTTTCTTTTAACGCATTAAGAGGCTTCTTGCTACTATCGCATATAGGCTTTGGTCTAACTGATGAGTAATATTCATTTTCAATTTGCAAAATATTGGCATTTAGTTGCTCATAATTTCCGTCAATATTTACACCAATTTTTTCATATTCTGGTGCTGGAGTTTCAATAGCGTCTTTAAGCGAATGAATATAGTGCTCCAAAGAGTTATAGTTAGCCTTAACGCCCGCTTCATCTTCGGCCAAGTTTTGATAACCAATATCACCCATTCTAAGAGAAGTTGCATACGGTTCATATAATGTAGTGTCGTTAAATTCTAATAATGAGTGTTGATGGTAACCTTTAAGAAATGATTTACACACTGCAGGAGATGATCCAAACAAATATGGAATCAACCAGCCATATCTAACTACATTTCTACTTAAAGACATATAGTGTTCGTTTTTAAAAGCTGTTAAATCTTGATCGTCATTTAATAGTTCTTGGTATTTTTGCCAAAATTCATCAGCAAATGAATAATTAAAATGTATACCAGCAATAGTCTGCATTACACTGCCATAACGATTAGCAAGACCTTTTCTGTATACACTTTTCATTCTGCCTCGATTAGATGAGCCATATTTGGCAATGGGTATATAGGTTTCTCCACGAATAACACACGGCATAGATGCAGGCCAAAAACTCTGATCTTTTGGCAAGTGCATATATAAATAATGCTGTGTATCTGCTAAAAAATTAAGCATAGCATCTGCACTTGAAAACGTAGGAGTTACCAGCTCAACTAAAGATTCAGCAAAATCAGTAGTAATATTTGGATGGGTTAAGGCACATCCTAATGCTTTTGGATGCTTAGCTTGAGACAATCCACCTCTGCGCGACACTCTTAAACCTTCCTTCTCAACTCCCATTAAATTTTGTTTTAACAAAGGACTATAAGATTTAAGGTTTTGAATTGTTTTCTCTAGACTCAAGGTTTATTGCTAAATTAAAATACGGCTATTTTACCATTTAGATACCAAAGTGAAAATAATCAAGGCAGTTGTTGGGGTTTTACGCAATAAACAAGGTCAAATATTAATTGCCGAGCGTAGAGTTGATCAGTTTATGAGCGGTTATTGGGAGCTACCTGGAGGCAAGATTGAAGTTGGTGAAAGTAATATAGATGCCATTATTCGGGAGCTAAATGAAGAATTAGGAATTAATGTATTAGATGCATCTTTACATCAAACAATGACGCATAAATATAGTGATAGAATTGTTAAGCTCTATATTTATAATATTGGCAAATACACAAATACTCCAAGTGGCATTGAAGGTCAAAATATTGCTTGGTGTGAAATTAACAATCTAACAAACTATAAACTACTACCTACCATGAAAGCTTTTATTGACTCTATAACTCTACCAAACAAATACTGGATTACACCATCTTCAAATCATACAAGTGACAAATGGCTTGACAAATTTGAACAAAAACTAAGCTCTGATATCAGCTTAATTCAATTGCGCAGTAAGGAAGATCTAGATAGTGATTTTATTCAAGAGCTTCACAATAAGTGTCAACAAAATAATATAAATTTACTACTAAACACACCAAATAAAACTTTTAATGAAAATTATTGTGACGGTTGGCATATTACAACTGGAGAAATGTTAAAACTTACTAGCAGACCATGCGCTAAAGATAAACTACTTGGTGCATCAACTCACGATCTAGACGAAGCGCTTAAAGCCCAAGAGATTGGTGCAGATTTTATTGTTATCTCTCCAGTGCAAGCAACACAGACTCACCCTGATACTATCCCACTTGGGTGGGATGCTGCCAAAGAAGTGGTTGACAAGCTTAATATTCCGGTTTATTTTTTAGGCGGTATGGGTTTAGAAGATTTGGATAAGACACTAGAGATAGGTGCACAAGGTATTGCTGGCGTTAGCGCTTTTTAAGCCCTAGCAAGAGTCATAACTTCACACACTTCTACATCTGTATTGTTTAATATTGTTTTTGCCAACTCGTTCATACTTGAACCAGTTGTCATAACATCATCCACTAATAAAACTTTTTTGTAGGGCAGAAAGTCCACTGCAAAAGCATCTTTTATTTCTTTCTGACGCTCCTTAAGATTAAGTTTTGATAATGCCCTTGTACTTTTAATACGCTTAACACTAGAAGTATCAATAACAATATTTGATTTTTTGGCAATAACTCTTAATAATTCATGAGTTTGGTTATAGCCTCTTTCTTTTAGTCTTTCACTACTTAGTGGCAATGGAATTATTGCGTCAAAATCCTGATCAATCTCAACAAACAAGTCATATAATTTATGCGCAAAAAAATCACCAATACAGAGTTTATGATCAAATTTAAACTGCTTAATTAATTGAGAACACAAGTCTTGATAATCATACAAGGTGTAGGCTTTAGAAAAATAAGGCGAGTGTGATAGACACTTTCCGCAATAATTTAAATCAGAGCTTAGTTTGGCTGCACAAGATAAACAGCGATTATTGCTAATAGATAAGCTAGATTCACAATTATCACATACACAAAACTCTGCAGTTTTAGAACAAACAATACAGACCTGCTTTGGAATTACCCTCGAGTAAATACCCATGTTTTTTCATCTGAGATGTTAGTGTTAAATGTATAGTCTTCGGTATTAAATTCTTTTAGTTTTTCAGCATTGTTAATTCTATTCTTAATAATAAAATTCACCATAAGTCCGCGAGCATGCTTAGCATAAATACCAATAACTTTATATTTGCCATTTTTGTTTTCTTTAAAAACAATATCAATAATATTGGCATTTAGGCTTTTCTTATCAATGCCTTTGAAATATTCATTTGACGCTAGATTTATCAAAGTTTCAGACTCATCAGTATTTAGCACTTTAGATATGTTATCACCCCAAAATTCATATAAATTTTTACCTTTGGGATTTGCTAATTTTGTTCCCATTTCTAAACGGTAAGGCTGAATAAGATCAAGCGGGCGAATAACTCCGTACAATCCCGAAAGCATTCTTATATTTTCTTGAGCAAAGTCTAAATCATCAGCAGTTAGTGATGGTGTGTCAATCCCATTGTATACATCACCCTTGAATGCAAGAATAGCTTGTTTAGCATTATTAAGATTAAATTCATTTGAAAATTCTTGAAAGCGATCAAAATTAAGATTTGCTAACTTTTCACTAATTGACATTAATTTAGCAATATCATCTTTTGACTTGAGCTTCAAAATATCTATCAACTCCAATGTTTGCTTAGCTTGCCTAGTTTGGCTATATTTGACAATATCGGTCTTAGTAAAATCCTGGGTTTTTGATGGTGAGATTACGGCTAACATTTAATAAAAAATCTTATTTATTTAAAGAGAATTATTCTACCATCGTCAATTGCTTAAAAGCACTATAAGGGTGTGTATTTGCACGGAAATAGAGTATCAATTACGTTATAATTGACAGGATTTTTTCGATTAAATTTATAAGTTAGTAAACAAGAATGAGTACGCAATTATTACACTTACCAAAACAGCAAGGTCTATACCATCCAAATAATGAAAAAGAAAACTGTGGTGTTGGCTTTATTGCTCATATGCAAGCACAACCTTCACACCAAATTACCATCGATGCATTGGAGATGCTTGCTCGTATGGACCACCGTGGTGGTACTGGAAGTGAAGCTAATACTGGTGATGGCGCTGGAATTCTTACCAATATTCCAAATGAGTTTTTTGTTAAAGAGATTGAATCGCTATTTGGCGTTAATGTTGAAAAAGGCGCCTATGGAGTTGGTAATGTATTTTTACCACAAGACCCCGCAGAAAGACAAAAGTGCATTGACTTAGTTGAGCAAACTATTGAAAACGAGGGGCAAAAACTAATCGGCTGGAGAGATGTTCCGGTTGATGCTGATAAAGCTGATGTTGGTAATATTGCCAGAGAGTCTCAACCTGTTATTAAGCAACTTATTGTTGCTAAAGCTGACGGCATTGACAATGATGCTTTTGAACGTTCACTATTTATAATCAGAAAGCATGCATCGCACAAAATCAGAACTGATGAGACATTATCTCAAGCATTGCTTTTTTATGTTTGTAGCTTATCAACGAGTGTAATTATCTATAAAGGGATGCTTATGGGATCTCAAGTTTTAGATTTTTATTCAGATCTTTCAAATCCTGAATTTGCAACTTACTTAGCAATGGTGCACTCACGATTTTCTACCAATACATTCCCTTCTTGGGATCGTGCACAACCTTGTCGTTATATGTCTCACAATGGTGAAATCAATACTCGCCAAGGTAACTATAACTGGATGCGCGCTCGTGAAGGTGTGCTCGATAGCGAACTATTTAAAGACGATTTAAATAAAACTCTTCCGGTAATTGAAACTGAAGTATCTGACTCTGGTAGTTTTGACAATGTTTTAGAGTTCTTAATGATGAACGGCCGCACACTACAAGAAGCAGTGTTAATGATGGTGCCTGAAGCCTGGCAGAATGATGAGAATATGAGCAAGGAGAAAAAAGCATTCTACGAATACTTCTCTAACATGATGGAACCTTGGGATGGTCCGGCATCAATTGCTTTTACTAATGGACATTATATTGGAGCAGTTCTTGATCGTAACGGCTTAAGACCGTCACGCTTCTACATCACTCATGATGAGCGTGTAATTATGGCATCTGAAGTTGGTGTTGTAGATGTTGAGACTAATAACGTTAAAACCAAAGGTCGCTTGCGTCCGGGCAAGATGTTCTTAGTTGATTTTGACAAAGGCGAGCTAATTGATGATGAATCAATTAAAGCTGACTTTGCTGCAAAAAATCCATATGCTGATTGGTTAAAAGATCAACAAATTCACCTATCTGAGCTTCCTTGTGAGGTTGAAGGTCATGGTTTTTATCCTGATTCATTAATTCATAGATTAAAAGCATTTGGCTACAGTACTGAAACTTTGCAATTTATGCTTTTGCCTTTGGTTAACGAACTTAGAGATCCGGTTGGATCTATGGGTAATGACTCAGCACTAGCTTGCTTGTCTGATCAATCAAGAATTATTTACGACTACTTTAAGCAACTATTTGCACAAGTAACCAACCCTGCAATTGACTCAATTCGTGAAGAAGTGGTTATGTCACTACGCTGTTCAATTGGCCCTGAAGGTAACATTCTTGAGAACAAAGCAGAAAATGCACATAGACTTGTAATTGATCATCCAATTCTTACCAATGAAGAAACTGCAGCGCTTCGCCATTGTAATCATAGAAATTGGACTTCAAAAACCATTGATATTACTTATGATCTAGATCAGAATCACAATCTAGAAAATATGCTTGATGATATTTGTAAGCAAGGCGTACAAGCAATTGAAGATGGGCATAGCTTAATTATCCTATCTGATAGAAATATTAGTAGTAATCGTGCATGTATATCTGCACTTCTAGCGTCTTCTGCTCTACATAGACATTTAGTTGCTACCCACAAACGTACACAAGTTGGCATTATTGTTGAAACTGGTGAGGCACGTGAGGTGCACCACTTCTGCCTACTAACAGGTTATGGTGCAGATGCGATTAACCCATACCTAGCATTTGAAGCCCTATGGCAAGCTCGTCGTGATGAGATGATCGATATTGAAAGTGATGATGCAATTATAGCAAGCTATAGAAAAGGTGTTGCTAAAGGCATGCTGAAGGTTATGGCGAAAATGGGTATTTCTACATTAGAGTCATACAAAGGTGCTCAAATCTTTGAAGCCGTTGGTCTTGGGCTAGAGGTTATGAACAAATGTTTCTTTGAAACAGCATCGCGTATCAACGGCGTTGGTTTTGATGTATTGCAAGCAGAAGTTGAAAAACGTCATGCAAATGCGTATGCAACTGATAGTTTAGATAACTTAGGTCAGTACCACTGGCGTAGTGGCGGTGAAAGACATATGTGGGAGCCAAATACAATTTCTAACCTACAAATTGCTGCGCGCAATAACGATGAAAAAGCTTATTGGGAATTTGCTAAACATGCAAATGACGAAGGTACACGTAACTCTACATTAAGAGGATTAATGGACTTTAAGACCGGCAATCCAATTGATATTAGTGAAGTAGAAAGCACAAAAGAAATTGTTAAACGCTTTGCAACAGGTGCTATGAGTTTTGGCTCTATTTCTGCAGAATCGCACGAATCGTTAGCCATTGCTATGAACCGACTAGGCGGTAGATCAAACACTGGTGAAGGTGGTGAGGATCCTAAACGCTGGACTCCTGATGCCAACGGAGATTCACGTCGCTCATCAATTAAGCAAGTAGCATCAGGTCGTTTTGGTGTGACTATTGATTATTTAAACAATGCTGATGAGATTCAAATTAAAGTATCACAAGGCGCTAAACCTGGCGAAGGTGGTGAGCTACCTGGTACAAAGGTTGATGAGGGCATTGCTAAGATTCGTCACTCAACTCCTGGTGTTGGTCTAATTTCACCTCCACCACACCATGATATTTATTCAATTGAAGACCTATCACAACTTATATTTGACTTAAAGCGCTCAAATCCTGAAGCACGTATTAGTGTTAAGTTGGTTGCAGAAATTGGTGTTGGTACTATTGCTGCAGGTGTAACTAAAGCCAAATCTGATCATATTGTAATTGCTGGTCATGATGGCGGTACTGGTGCATCACCTTTAACATCAATTAAACATGCAGGTCTACCTTGGGAGCTTGGTGTTGCTGAAACTCATCAAACTCTAGTTATGAATGATTTGCGTTCACGCGTTATTATTCAAACTGATGGACAAATGAAAACTGGGCGTGATGTTGCTATTGCTGCACTATTAGGTGCTGAAGAGTACGGTTTTTCAACTGCCCCGCTAATTACTATGGGTTGTATTATGATGCGTAAGTGTCACTTGAATACTTGCCCTGTAGGTATTGCTACACAAGATAAAGAATTGCGTAAGAAATTTACTGGCAAGCCAGAGCATGTAGTTAACTACCTGTTTATGGTAGCTGAGGAATTACGTCTTATTATGGCAGAGCTTGGATTTAGAACTGTTAATGAGATGATTGGCCGTAGCGATATGCTAGAGATGAATAAAGCTATTGAGCATTGGAAGCAAAGCTCTATCAATCTTGATGCGCTACTTGCTCCAGCACAAAAAACATATGCAAAAGCTGGCACCTATCAAAAGATATTCCAAGACCATCAAATAGAATTACAATTAGATAATAAACTAATTGCAAAAGCTAAAGATGCAATAGCCAATAACGAATCAATTAGCATAGAAGAGAAAATTACTAATGTTGATCGTGCAGTTGGCGCTATGTTCTCATCACATATTGTTAAAGCTCGTGGTGGTAACAATCTTGACGATGACACAATTAAGGTTAAATTCAGTGGTTCTGCCGGACAATCACTTGGTGCATTTACTGCAAAAGGTGTAACTCTTGAAGTAGAAGGTGATGCTAACGATTACGTTGGTAAGGGTCTATCTGGCGGTAAAGTTATTGTTTATCCTCCAAAGGATTCAACATTTAACTCTGAAGAAGAAATCATTGCTGGTAATGTTTGTGGCTATGGTGCAACCGGTGGAGAAATGTATTTATCTGGACGTGTAGCAGAAAGATTCTGTGTGCGTAATTCTGGTGTTGCTGCAGTAGTTGA
>CAYOFV010000023.1:11789-15309 GCA_964403565.1 uncultured Piscirickettsiaceae bacterium
CTCTCCAAAATAGTGAAATGATATGTATGCGGATTTTTCTCATCCGGATCATGCGACTCTCTAAAAGTTTCAACAAATTCATTTTGATCAAATTCTGGAAAATGTGCATCGCCCTCATATTCGCCATCAATTCTTGTAATGTAGAGTCTTTGAGCTGCTGGTAGCATCTGCTCGTAAAATGAGGCACCACCCATAACCATCACTTCGTCATCATCTTTAGCTAACTCAAGTGCTGCATCAATACTATCAACCACTTCGCAACCTTCTGCACTAAAGTTATTATTGCGACTAACAACTACGTTGCGACGATTTGGCAATGGCCTGCCAATCGACTCATAAGTTTTACGCCCCATAAGTACAGTTTTGCCTGTGGTAGTTTTTTTAAAATACCCCAAGTCTGCAGGAAGATGCCACGGCAATGCATTATCTTTGCCGATAAGTTGATTGTCGTCCATTGCTACAATTATTGATAATCGCATTGAGGGCTCACTTATTTAGTAAAATGACTTCTATTTTACAAACACTTATCTCTCAAGATGTCATTAATTCTTGCATCATCATCGCCATTTAGAAAAGAAGTACTAAATAAGCTTAACGTAGATTTTGATGTTGTTTCTCCTGATATTGACGAATCTAGAAAAGCTGGAGAAACTCCAAAGCAATTGGTTTATAGACTTAGCCAAGAAAAAGCATATGAGGTTGCTAAAACTCATTCTGGACTTATTATTGCATCTGACCAAGTTGCAACACTTGATAGCGGATCAGAAATTAATGACGACATTCTTACCAAGCCGCATACACATGAAAATGCTGTCAAACAACTTGAGCAAAGTTCTGGCAATACAGTAACTTTTCTTACAAGTTTATCTCTTTTAAATACAAATACCAACAATATTCAAACAATTGTAGAAAAATATCAGGTTGTATTTAAAGATCTTAACTCTAAACAGATAGAAAACTACCTACTTAAAGAGAAGCCTTACAAATGTGCTGGTAGCTTCAAATCTGAGGCTTTAGGAATAAGCTTATTTGCAAAGATGATAGGCAATGACCCTAATGCACTAATCGGTCTACCGCTTATTCAACTTATAACTATGCTAGAAAACGAAGGTATAGATATTCTAGACAATAACATTTAAAACACAAACAATTAATCAGGCATGTGTTTTATATATTCTAATGATGTAGAGACATCAAAAATCGGGCAAAAAACCTATTGGGGCTCGCTATATGGTAGCGCTGATGCACTAGCTCTAGTAGAATTTGCTAAAAGCGCAAAACAAACTGTATTGCTTATTGCTAATGATATTGCACATTTTGATAGCTTATACAAATCATTAGATTTTTACTCCCAAGACCTGCCAATTTATAAATTTGATAATTGGGAGGTGCTGGCCTACGACCAGTTCTCACCTCATCCAGATATAACCTCATCTAGATTAAAAACCTTAGCAAAACTACAAAATCTAGATTCGGGCATTGTTATAACTACTCTTGAATCGTTGTTATATCGACTATGTCCAATTGATTTTATAAATCAGTATAGTTTTAATATCAAAAACAATGATGAAATAAAGCTTGATGAATTTAGTGAAAAACTGTTAAAAATTGGCTACCGTCGCTCTTTCAAAGTTATGGAGCATGGCGAGTTTAATATTAAAGGCTCACTTATTGACATCTATCCAATGGGTGCCAAATCTCCATATAGAATAGATTTATTTGATCAAGAGGTAGATTCAATACGCAGTTTTGACGCATCTACACAAAGGTCTTTAAGTTCAATAGATTTTATAGAATTACTTCCAGCAAAAGAATTTTCAACTGATAAAAACTCAATTAATACTTTTGCAAAGAATTATGCAGAGCATTTTTCTTCTGTAAGTTTTATTGCAAACGAAATTAGTGAAAACAGAATTCCAAGTGGAATAGAGTTTTACTTGCCGCTGTTTTTTAACAAAACCAATACTTTATTTGATTATCTAAACAAAAATGCAGTAGTGGTCACTTATGATGGAATGTCTAAATTAGTAGACTCGAGCTATAGCGAAATAGACACAAGATACAAACAAGCGCAAAACGATCTTGACAGGCCTCCGTTAGAACCTAGTAAGCTTTTTTTAGCTAAAGAAGAGTTCTTCGGCCAAGTTAAGCAAAAACAACAAATTGTAATCTCTTCATCAAAACTTGATGACAAACAGGTAAATATTAATTTTTCCTCAAGACTTCTACCACCACTAAGAATTGAGCCGCAAACAAAAAATCCAATTTTAAAATTAGAGAACTTTGTCAAAAAAGCAAAACAGCAAATGTTAATAGTTTGTCAAAGTCAGGGTCGTCAATCAATTTTAAGTGATCTGCTATCAAATCATAATCTTGATACTCATGCTGTCAGTGGATTTGTTGAATTTACTAAAAGCGATAAAAAATTAAATATAACCAATAAAAATCTTGCACTTGGGTTGTATGGTGATGATATTGTAATTATTACTGAGGATAATTTATTTGGTCAGGAGGCCGTGGCTCAACAGCGCCGAAGAAGAGCCAAGCATAAAGACTTTGATGAAGCGATAAAAAGTCTGGTTGAAATAAAAATTGGCGATCCAATCGTGCATGAAAATTATGGAGTTGGTAGGTATCTAGGGCTTAAAACTCAAACCTATGATGATAATGAGCAAGACTTTCTACAACTAGAATATGCCAATGGCTCCAAACTTATGGTGCCAATATCTTCACTTAATTTAATTTCCAGATACTCTGGGGTTGCGCCTGAAAATGCACCACTGCACAAACTTGGAACAAGCGGATGGTCTAAAGCCAAACAAAAAGCCTCTGAGGCCTTGGTAGATGTAGCAGCAGAATTATTAGAAATTTATGCTAAACGCGAATCCTCCAAAGGCTTTGCATTCGACAATCCAAATGATGCATACTCAGCATTTGTATCAAGTTTTCCATTTGAAGAAACTCCAGACCAAGTTAAAACTATGGGCGAGGTTTTGGCCGATATGCAATCAACCAAGCCAATGGATCGATTAGTTTGTGGCGATGTAGGTTTTGGCAAAACTGAAATAGCAATGCGTGCTGCATTTTTAGCAGTTGAATCAGGCAAACAAGTGGCTGTATTAGTGCCTACAACCTTACTTGCAAACCAACACTACCAATCATTTGTAGATAGATTTATCAATCACCCAGTAGAAATTGAATCCCTGTCGCGTTTTAAAACCGCTAAAGAACAAAAGCTAATTATTGAAAAACTCTCTCAAGGAAAAATTGACATAATTATTGGCACCCATAAAATTATCCAATCTAAAATTAAATACAAAGATCTTGGTTTGGTGATAATTGATGAAGAGCATCGTTTTGGGGTTAAACAAAAAGAAGCCTTGAAAAAACTCCGTGGCAAAAGTGATATTCTTACTATGACTGCCACCCCTATTCCACGTACACTTAATATGGCGCTTGGCTCTCTTAGAGAGCTTTCAATAATTGCCACCCCTCCAGCAAAGCGTAGCGCTATTAAGAC
>CAYOFV010000023.1:15409-19026 GCA_964403565.1 uncultured Piscirickettsiaceae bacterium
CAACTACGAGGCAGAGTTGGAAGGTCGCACCATAGGGCTTATGCATATTTAATTATTAAATCGCATATGTCGTTATCAAAGGATGCAAAAAAACGCCTTGATGCAATTGAATCATTAGAAGAACTCGGCGCTGGATTTATGCTTGCCAATCATGATTTAGAGATACGTGGCGCTGGCGATCTATTAGGTGAAAACCAGTCGGGCAAAATTAGTGAAATAGGATTTAATCTTTACCATGACTTGCTTAAACGTACAATTGATGCAATACGCGCAGGCAAGGAAATTAATCCTGATGATCCTATCAATCAAGAGATTGAAATCGATTCATCAATTCCAGCTATTATTCCTAAAACCTATATTGAAGATGTACATGAGCGCCTAGTTTTATATAAGCGCATATCTAGTTGCAAAACAGATGATGAGCTTAAAGAGATGCAAATTGAGATGATTGATAGATTTGGACTACTACCAGATGCAATTAAGAGTTTGTTTGCCAATACTAGTCTTAAACTTTTTTGCGAAAAAATCGGAATTAATAAAATTAGTATCTATGACGACAAAGCTATTATTGAATTTAGCGATAAAACCACTATAGAGCCAATAAATATCATCAATTTAGTGCAAAAACAGGCACAAAAGTTCAAACTTAAAGGGCAAAATCAGTTAATTATGCTTGAAGATATGCCACAAGACTTACAGCGTATAGACATTGTGAAAAATTTACTAAAAAAGCTAAATTAACTCAAATTTGCTGAGTTTAGCCTTTTTTCAATAGACGGAACTAAAACTTTTAATACTAGATAAATAACTGTTATTGATCCAAGCACATCACCGGTAATATAATGTGTAATAAAATCAAAAGCATCAATAGTAAGTGTTAAATCTTGCATATAAACAAAATATTTAAGTAGTGCACTAACTACAGATGTAGTTGCAACAAGAACAATAACGTTTCTAAAGTCGATATTATAAAGATTAGAGAGATCACAAATTCTAGCTAGTTTCATTCCTATCATAGCAATAATTGGAGCAATAGCACCGGCACATGCAGCCATCGATCCAATTAAAAGATTACCATTCCAAGAATTAAATAATAAAACGCCTGTGGCGATACAAGCTGCCAAAATACCTGGGAAAACTCTATATCCATATAGAAGATACATAAGAATCTTTGCACCTAATGGTAAATACAGCCAATAGCTCACTTCTAACTCAAACTCACCAAAGAGAACCATAATAGAGGCACATGCAAATACGCTTAAAAATGCTACAGCATTCTCTATTGAATAGCTTTTCAAATAACTAAACATTTAAAAAAATATTTTGACTATTTATTTAGTGCAAGCAAGAATCATCTCGCGCTTGTCTTTTTCAGATTGAGTTGAAGATACAATACCTTCATTGATTAATGCACCAACGGCACGTTTAATTGTTGATAGTGAATACTTACGAAAATACTGATCTTTGGTAATCTTAGTGATATTTGCATCTTTTGTATGTGCAATAAAAGCCAGTACAGATTTCTCAACCTCAGAAAGGTTATTGAAGCCCATTTCACGCTCGTATTTATCAAGAGATTTTCTTAATTCAAATAACTTATTTAATGTATTCATAATTTTTTTCCGCTCCCCAAGCTTGTAAAGTGTTGAATTATATCAGAAAAACTTAACGTTTTGCTAAAGCATTAACTATCTTAAGTCCAACTACGATAAAAACCACTCCGCCAATCATATCGCCAAGCAGATAAGAACTGATGTGCTCAAGTGGATTAGTCAAAAACTCTGTGGTTTTGTTATATACAAAAAATGTTTTTAATAAGGTTGAGGTTACTGCGGAAAGCAATACTAAAAATATAATATGGCTAAAAACAATTTTATCTGCATCAAAGAACCTAGATAAAGAGAATTGTTTCATAACGCCAATAGCTATGATTGGTGCAATTGATGACATAAGTCTTGACATTACCTCCTTTTGAGAAATATCTACAATGCCACCTTCAAGTATGATCTCAGCTAGCATGTATCCAATAAACACACCTGGAAACACCTTAAAATCAAACAGTAAATACGACATAATTGCCGCACCAATAGGCAACCACAGGTAATTACCAATAGAAAAGTCTTCAAAATCTAGGCCGGTAACAACTAATCTTGAAACAGCTACCATTAGTAGCGCAATAATATTGTATTTAACTGATTCGCTCATTTTGATTAATATAGGCTAAAAATATATACTAATTATACCTATAATAAAGCTTTTTAGCTGTAGGGGGGGGTGAAAAAAATTAATCTAGATCAACTTTTTTAGTTTTCTATAGCAAATGAAAGGTTCATCTCACGCTTATCACTTTCAGATTGCTCAGACTTAATAACACCAGATTTTAGTAATTTAGCCACTACACGATTAATAGTTGATAACGAGTATTTATCAAAATATTGGTGCTTAAGGATTTTTGCAATAGTGGTTTGTTTTTGATTAACAATAAACTCTAAGACAGCGCGTTCAATATCTGAATAGTCAGCAATACCTAAATGCTCTTCACACTCGCGTAATGACTCTCTTAATTTAAATAATTTGTTAAACGGCTCCATATCGTTCTCTCAAGTTTTGGTTAAAACACATAATATTATAAATGTTATTTAACAATAATAAAAGTTGTCAAAAAAACATATATCAAAATAGCGTATGTTATAATTCTACCATCTCTGGGGGATTAGATCAATACTACTTCTCTCCTCAAGAAGCAACTCTTCTTCCCCTGGAGTACAACTCTAAATAAATAACTCCTCACTATAGCTTTCTTTGTAGAGTTTTTCTATCTCGTCTATATCAAATTTATGATTTTGTGTACCAAGGTGTGACACCTTAATTGCACCAAGAAGCCCTGCTAGCTGACCTGTGGTTTTCCAGCTCATGTTATTCATAATTCCGTATAAAAGTCCGGCCCTGTATGCATCACCACATCCAGTTGGATCTTGCGGCGAATTAGCCTGAGCCGGAGCAATGGCAATAACCTCACCGCCAGTATGAATCTCACTACCTTGCGAGCCCTTGGTAATAATAAATGCCTCAACTTTTGATGCAATTGTTGCTAAATCAAGTCCGGTTTTGTCTTGCAACATTTGTGATTCATAATCGTTCATAGCAAGATAAGTTGCCTGATGAATAAAATTAATCAGCTCTTCGCCACTAAACATTGGCATACCTTGACCAGGATCAAAAATAAATGGCACGCCTGCTTGATGAAACTGCGTGGAATGATCAAGCATGCCATCACGCCCATCAGGTGAAACAATACCAAGATCTACACTAGACACATCTTCAACTTTATTTTGGTGCGACTCCCCCATTGCTCCAGGATGAAATGCAGTTATTTGGTTATCATCCATATCAGTAGTAATAAAGGCTTGTCCAGTATATGAACCTTCAACAACTTTAATGTGTGTGGTGTTCATATGGTGTGACTCCATCCACTTAAGGTATGGATCAAAGTCTTCTCCAACTGTTGCCATTGGAATAGAATTAGCGCCAAGCAAATGCAGGTTGTATGCAATATTGCCACCACAACCACCAAACTCTTTGCGCATAGTTGGCACTAGAAACGACACATTTAACAT
>CAYOFV010000024.1:0-15584 GCA_964403565.1 uncultured Piscirickettsiaceae bacterium
TAAAGCAAATAAAGGAGTGCCTTAACCCATATAATAAATACATTTTTATGGGCTATATTAAGCTGTTATGAATATTTTTTATAAACTTTTTCCTATTATCTTTGCATTATTTATTAGTAACGCACTTGCCAATAATATTGAACTAATAGATATGTACAAAGAGGCAATGAAAGAAAGCATCAACAAGGGCGATTATGACAAAGCTGAGGAAATTCAAAAAAGAATATCTGCCTTAAATAAAGAGTCTAACGGTAATATGATTATTGCCACAAATAATAATTTACGTACGATCATAGAACAAGAAACAAGCAAACTTGGCAATGATGCAGATTTAAATCATATTGATGTTTCCAGAGTTTCTGATATGTCACTACTATTTAAACAACTGTCGTTTAATGGTGATATTTCTAAATGGGATGTATCAAATGTAAAAAACATGAAAGGTATGTTTGATAAGTCAAATTTTAATAACGACATTTCCAACTGGAATGTGGCAAATGTAGAGAATATGGATTCAATGTTTGCAGGATCAATATTTAACGGCGATATTTCCAACTGGGATGTGGCAAACGTGAACGATATGTCAAGTATGTTTTCTGGGGCAGAAGGGTTTAAAAACAACATTTCTAAGTGGGATGTATCCAATGTAAGAAATATGGATTCAATGTTTACATGGTCTGTATTTAGTGGTGATCTATCTAATTGGAATGTGGCAAATGTAGAGAATATGCGCAGAATGTTCTCTAACGCGAAAAAATTTAATAGCGATATCTCTAAATGGGATGTATCGAATGTAAAAGATATGGCTGCAATGTTTTCTGTAGCAAAGAATTTTAATAGTGACATTTCTAAATGGGATGTATCAAACGTAGAGAATATGGGTTCAATGTTTAGGCTTTGTGCATTCAACAAAGACATATCTAATTGGAATGTGTCCAATGTAGAGAATATGGGTTCAATGTTTGAATGGTCTATGTTTGATGGAGATATCTCTAAATGGAATGTGTCAAATGTGAAAAATATGAAAAAGATGTTTTACAAAGCGAGCTTCGAAGGCGATGTGTCTAGCTGGAATGTGGCAAATGTAGAGAATATGGATTCAATGTTTTCTGGAGCAAAAAGCTTTAAAAGTGATATATCTAATTGGAATGTCTCTAATGTAGAAAATATGTCATCAATGTTTTACAACACTAAAAAATTCAATAGCGACATCTCTAAATGGGATGTATCCAATGTAGAAAACATGAAAGGTATGTTTGCAAAATCTATATTTGATAAAAACATATCTAACTGGAGCGTATCAAAAACTGCAAAAACACAAGGCATGTTTAACAACACTAAAATTACAAAGTCCAATACGCCGTTAATACTAAAAAAATAGATAGCAAAAAAATACTAAAATCTTCATTTATCGTTTGTTTTTAACATATGTTTGTCATATAATTAGCATTCTGATTCTTAAGGGGAGGGTAATGAGAAGAATATTCCTTGCATTTTTACTAACGTTTATTGCTGTATTTTCATATGCGGAAGAAGCTTTATTGCCCGCTGATGAAGCGTTTGCATTTAAAGCCAAAGTTGCAAATGATGAGATTCAGCTTAAATGGGATATTGCACCTGGTTATTACCTTTATAAAGAAAAAATCAAAATCACTTCAGACTACTCTAAACAACTAGGAGTGGCGAAATTCCCTAAAGCCAAAATTAAGAATGATGAATTTTTTGGCAAAGTTGGCACTTATAGAAACAATGTAGTTGTTAGTATTCCCGTACTGCCTGGTGATGCAAAATCAATACTATTAAATATTACATTCCAAGGCTGTGCCGACCTTGGAGTATGCTACCCTCCAATTACCAAGTCAGTTGCTCTAGATATTAGCAATATTCATCCTGCATCAGTAATGCAAGATGCGCTAAATATTTTTGATAAGGTTAAAACAACTGCTAAATCTGCTGTTGAAAAAGTTGTGCCTATATCTGATGAGCCACTACAAGCAGACAAGGCTTTTAAGTTTTCTGTTAAAGCTAAGGATGCAAACACTCTTATTGCAACATGGGATATCCATAAAGAATACTACCTATATCACGACAAGTTCTTCATCGATGTTAAAGGTGCTGAATTTGGTGAGATTACATTCCCTAAGGGTAAGATAAAAGACGACCCTTTGTTTGGCAAAGTGCAAATTCATAAAGGCAAACTTTCAGTTGAATTGCCGCTTACAAATATTGAGTCGCAAACAATTAACTTTACTGCTAAATATCAAGGCTGTTGGACTGGTGGAATTTGCTACCCACCACAAGAAAAAAATGTTGATATAACTCTACCTATTCAAGGAGAGGTTAGTTCCAATCAGGTAAAAAAAACTCCAGAACAATCTGAAAATACCTCTGTAAACAACACTACTGAAGAATTAAACGAAACTGACAAAATTGCATCACTACTAAAACAAGACAATATCTTGTGGGTGTTAGCTAGTTTCTTTGGTTTTGGTCTTTTATTATCTCTTACACCTTGTGTTTTCCCAATGATTCCTATTCTTTCAGGAATTATAGTTGGGCAAAAAAATGTAACCACCAGAAAGGCTCTTATTATGTCGATAGTGTTTGTACTGGCAATGAGTGTTACCTATTCAATTGCCGGAGTGCTTGCAGGTTACTTTGGCGAAAACCTTCAAGTGCTATTTCAAACCCCTTGGGTATTGGCGCTATTTAGTTTAATTTTCGTAGCACTGGCATTTTCAATGTTTGGTTATTACGAGATTCAACTGCCTTCGTCTCTACAAACCAAGATTACCAATATTAGCAATAAACAAGAAGGTGGTCATTTAATCGGTGTGGTTATCATGGGCTTTTTATCTGCTCTGATTGTTGGGCCTTGTGTTGCGCCACCGCTTGCAGGCGCATTAATATATATTGGCCAAACTGGTGATGCTGTGCTTGGCGGATTATCACTATTTGTAATGAGTCTAGGTATGGGCGTACCATTAATTATTATCGGTGCTGGAGTTTCTAAACTACCTCGTGCTGGCGTGTGGATGGACAATATAAAATATATATTTGGAATACTAATGCTTGCAGTGGCAATTTGGCTAATTAGTCGTGTTATTTCTGAAATGGCCGCACTTATACTTTGGGCATTGTTATTTAGCATCTCACCTATTGCCATGGGAGTATTAAACAAACTTAACAACACTCCTGGCGCATGGGCAAGAATATTTAAAGCTATTGGTTTGTTAGTTCTTGGTTACGGCATATTATTATGGGGCTTAGTTGCTCGTGGTGGTGGTGATATGCTTGCTCCGCTTTCTGGCTGGGGGGTTTCTCAACAATTGGAAGCTGTGCATGTTAAATTTGAAAAAATAACCACAACTACCGAGCTTGATCAATATTTAGCAAAAGCTAAAAATAACAATCAAATAGTAATGCTAGACTTCTATGCTGATTGGTGTATATCTTGTAAAGAGCTGGAAAAATTTGTTTTTTCAGACTCTCAAGTTGTAAGTGAGATGAAAAACTCTATAGCCTTACAAGCAGATGTTACGGCCAACAATGCTAATGATAAAGCTTTAATGGAGCGTTTTAATATTATTGGTCCGCCAGCAATTTTGTTCTTTAAAGACGGCAAGGAAATTAAAAACGCAAGAATTGTGGGCGAGATTAACGCCCAAGGATTTATTGAACGCTTAAACAAGGCTAAATAGACTTAAATTAACTGTAGCTATATTGCTGATAAAACCAACTAATTTGCACAATGTTGGTGGTAAAATTTAATTTATTTACACTTTTGAGTTGTTGCTATGTCCGACATTTTGCTCTTAAATGGTCCAAACCTTAATATGCTTGGTGTTCGTGAGCCGGATCATTACGGCGCGCAAACACTTGAAGACATTGTTACTAACCTTAAAGATATTGCAAAATCTAAAGGTGTAGAGATTGAACACCATCAAGACAATTCAGAGGTTGGACTAATTGAGCGTATTCATCAGGCGCACAAAGACAACACCAAATATATAATTATTAATCCTGCTGCTTTTACTCATACATCAGTTGCTCTTAGAGATGCGATGCTATCAGTTGGCATTCCATTTACTGAGATACACTTATCAAATGTATATAAGCGTGAGGATTTTCGTTCAAAATCATATTTTTCAGACATTGCAGATGGCGTAATCTCTGGCTTTGGCGCTCAAGGCTATGAGTTTGCTCTTAATGCAGCAATTCAACATATTAATAAACAATAGGGGATAACATGGATATTAGAAAAGTAAAAAAATTAATGGAGCTTTTAGAGCAATCTGGCATGGCCGAGATTGAAATTAAAGAAGGTGAAGAATCTGTACGTATTTCACGTTATGGCGAGTCCGCTCCAGTTGCTAGCGCTCCTGTACAAGTTGCAGCTCCTGCACCGGTAGTAGCAAGTGCTCCAGCAGCAGAGGTGGCAGCAGAATCTAGCGCTCCTGCAATCAATGGACATCCAATTACTTCGCCAATGGTTGGTACTTTTTACTCTTCTGCATCTCCAACTTCTGATGCGTTTGTACAAGTTGGTCAACACGTAAACCAAGGCGATACTATTTGTATTGTTGAAGCAATGAAAATTATGAATCAAATCGAGGCAGATCAATCAGGAACAGTTGTTGAAATTTTATGTAATGACGGCGATGCTGTTGAGTTTGGTCAAACATTAGTGGTAATTGAATAATGGAAAGAATAGGAAAAGTTCTAATTGCTAATCGTGGTGAGATTGCACTTAGAATCCTTCGCGCATGTAAAGAACTAGGCATTAAAACTGTCGCTGTTTATTCTACTGCTGATAAGGATCTTAAGCACGTACGTCTTGCTGATGAAGCTGTATGTATTGGCCCACACCCATCAACTGATAGTTACTTAAATATCCCCGCACTAATTAGTGCAGCAGAAGTAACTCATGCTGATGCAATTCACCCTGGTTATGGATTTTTATCTGAGAGCGCTGATTTTGCTCAGCGAGTTGAAGAGTCTGGATTTATTTTTATTGGTCCTCGTGCTGAAAATATTAGAGTTATGGGTGACAAAGTTGCAGCAATTGAAGCTATGCAAAAATCGGATGTTCCTTGTGTTCCAGGATCAGATGGCGGCTTAGGTGATGATGCGATTCAAAATACAGAACTAGCTAGAAATATTGGTTTTCCAATTATTATCAAAGCGTCTGGCGGTGGCGGTGGCCGTGGTATGCGCGTGGTTGAAAAAGAAGAAGATCTACTTGGCTCTATTGAGCTAACCAAAACCGAAGCTCAAAGCTTTTTCGGCAACCCAGAAGTGTATATGGAAAAATTCCTAACTACTCCTCGTCATGTAGAAATTCAAGTACTTGCTGACCAACATGGCAATGCTGTGCACTTAGCCGAGCGTGACTGCTCAATGCAAAGACGCCATCAAAAAGTTGTAGAGGAAGCGCCTGCTCCAGGCATTAGCGAAGAGCTGCGTAACAAAATCGGTAGTATTTGTGCCAATGCATGTAAAGAGATTAATTATCGCGGTGCTGGTACTTTTGAGTTCCTGTTTGAAAATGATGAATTTTATTTTATTGAGATGAACACTCGTGTTCAAGTTGAACACCCAGTTACTGAAATGATTACTGGTGTTGATATTGTACGTGAGCAAATCATGATTGCTGATGGTCAAGAATTATCGTTCTCTCAAGACGATGTTAAGGTTAAAGGCTGCGCTGTTGAGTGTCGTATTAATGCTGAAGATCCAAATAACTTTATGCCTTCTCCTGGTACTATTACCCAGTATCATGCAGCGGGCGGATTAGGTGTTCGTGTTGATTCGCATGTTTATAATGGCTACACTGTACCTCCACACTACGACTCAATGATTGGCAAGCTTATTACCTTTGCCGATACTAGGATTGAAGCTATTATCAAAATGCAAAATGCACTTGACGAGATGGTGATTGACGGCATTAAGACCAATATTCCTCTACAAAGAAAAATTATGGATGATGCCACTTTCCAAGAAGGTGGAATGAATATCCATTATTTAGAAAAGATGCTTGGAGAATCACACTAAGTAGTTATGATTAAAGCTGGAATTATTGGTGGCACTGGCTATACCGGTGTTGAGCTACTAAGACTGCTTCACAATCATAGTGAAGTTGAAGTTGTTGCTATTAGCTCTCGATCGCTAAATGGTAAAAAGGTTAGTGAGATATTTCCATCACTTGTTGGTCAATCTGATCTTGAATTTTCACTGCCTGATAGCGATGCGTTGAATGATTGTGATGTGGTTTTCTTTGCCACGCCTCATGGTGTTGCTATGGAAGGCGCTGGAAAATTTATTGAAAAAGGTATTAAAGTTGTTGATCTAGGTGCTGATTTCAGAATTAGCGATGCTGTAGAATGGTCTAAGTGGTATGGTATGGAACATACTCAGGACGAGCTTTTATCAACTGCTGTATATGGCATACCAGAGCATAATCGAGACGAAGTTAAAAATGCTACACTATTAGCAAATCCAGGATGTTATCCAACTGCTGTACAGCTTGCACTAAAACCACTAATTGAAAATAATCTAATTAGTTTAGACAATATTGTTGCAGACTGTAAATCTGGCGTTTCTGGTGCTGGACGCGGAGCTAATCAAGCAATGCTACTATGCGAAACTAGTGAATCGTTTAAAGCTTATGGGGTTAGCGGTCATCGACACTTTCCTGAAATCAAACAACAATTGGAACTATTCTCTGGTGGTAAAGAAGTAGGACTTACATTTGTGCCACACTTAACGCCAATGATTAGAGGAATCCATGCTACTATTTATGTAGATTTACTTGATAGTAATACCGATGTAGATAAAGTATTTAATGATGCATATACAGACGAAGGTTTTGTAACTGTGCTCGGATCTGGATCTTATCCTGAAACACGTAGTGTTAAGTCTTCAAACTTTTGTCAAATCGGTCTGCAAAAAATTTCAAACTCAAACAAACTAGTTATTATGTCTGTTATTGATAACTTGGTTAAAGGCGCATCAGGTCAAGCAATTCAAAATATGAACATAATGTTTAATCTTGAGGAGAATACAGGTCTTAAGTCGATTGGACTTCTGCCTTAAGGAGCAAATAAAATGAGTGAAGTATTAGAACAAGCGGATATTATATTTTCTGACAATGCCGCAAAAAAAGTATCTGATCTAATTAAAGAAGAAAAAAACAATAACCTAAAACTGCGTGTATATATTACTGGAGGCGGTTGTTCGGGCTTTTCTTATGGTTTTACTTTTGATGAAGAATACAAAGAAGGTGATAGCGGCGTTGAAAAAGATGGCGTACAACTAGTGGTTGATCCTATGAGTTATCAATACTTAATTGGTGCCACAGTAGATTATCTTGAAGACCTGCAAGGCTCAAGATTTATTATTCACAATCCAAATGCAAAAACTACTTGTGGTTGTGGCTCTTCATTTTCAGTATAAATTTGAGGCAATAATATGATTGAATATATTCCAGGTTTAGCGGGAGTTCCGGCAACAGAATCGGCAATATCATCTATTGATGGTAAAAATGGAATTCTTGCATATAGAGGCTACTCAATTGATGATTTAGTAAAAAACTCTACTTTCGAAGAAACATCCATACTTTTATTAAATGGAGATTTGCCCAATAAAGACGAATTAGAAGATTTTCAATCTTTATTACAGAGTCATTATCGAGTAAAAACTAATATTCGCAATATGATGTGGTCATTGCCTGCAACTGGTCACCCAATGAACGTGTTGCAAATGGCTATAGCCTCAATGGCAACTTTTTATCCTGAGGCAAAAGCGGCGTCAGTGGAATGTGCAGTTACAAAAAATGCTCTTATTCATATCTTATCAACCATGGCAACTCTAGTTTCAATGTGGGAGAATGTGCGTAATGGTTACGACCCTGTTCCACCCGATCCGTCAATGGGATATGCTAAAAATTTCTTACACATGCTTTGCGGAGAAGAGCCTGAAGATGATATTGTAGAATTATTTGACGCGTGTCTTATTTTGCATGCTGAGCACACTATCAACGCCTCAACCTTCTCAGCTATGGTAACCGCCTCAACACTTACTAATCCATTTGCAGCAATGTCTGCTGCAGTTGGAACTCTAGCTGGACCGCTTCACGGCGGTGCTAACGAAGACGTACTTAACATGCTAGATGAAATTGGTGAAGCAAAAAATGCAAGAGCGTATATTGAAAACCGCCTAAAAAATAAGCAGGTTATTTGGGGCATGGGGCATCGCGAATATAGCGTTAAAGACCCAAGAGCAACTATTTTGCAAAAAATGATTGAAAAATACATCAATAAAACTGGTATTACCCTAACTAAGCGTTTTGAAACCGCGCTTGAAGTAGAAAAAATCTGTGATGAATTGCTTGCGCACAAAGGCGTGTATCCAAATGTAGATTTTTATTCTGGGATTCTGTATGCTGAGATTTTAAAATTACCTACTGATCAATTTACTCCAATTTTTGCAGTAGCTCGTGCAGCAGGCTGGTTAGCCCACTGGCGTGAACAAGTAAGTCATAACCGTATCTTTAGACCAACGCAAATCTACACTGGCGAGGACTTTAGAGATTATCCAAGTAAATAATTATGCAAAACACTACGCACTTTGGCTTTAAAGATGTAAAAACCCAAGATAAGCAGAAGCTTGTTCGCGGGGTGTTTGACTCTGTTGCATCTAAATATGATTTAATGAATGACGTGCTTTCATTTGGGGCGCATAGACTATGGAAGCGCTACACTATCGCCTCATCTAATATTAAAGAAGGTGATAAAGTTTTAGACATAGCTGGTGGCACTGGAGATTTGGCCATTGAGTTTAGAAAAAAAGTTGGCGATTCTGGCCAAGTAGTATTGTCAGATATTAATGCTGCAATGCTTGGTGAAGGGCGCAACAACTTGGTTGACAAAGGTATAGCTGGAGTTGAATTTGTACAGCTTAATGCTGAAGCAATTCCGTTTGCTGATAATAGTTTTGATTGTGTGTCAATTGCTTTTGGACTTAGAAACGTTACTGATAAAGACAAGGCGCTTAAAGAGATGTATCGAATCTTAAAACCTGGTGGCTGTTTGCTAATTTTGGAATTTTCTAAAACGGATAACGAATTATTATCTCAAGCCTATGACTTTTATTCATTTAATATCATGCCAAAACTAGGTGGGATAATTGCCGATGATGAAGAGTCTTATCAATATTTAGCCGAATCTATTCGTAAACACCCTGATCAAGAAACTCTTAAAGACATGATTCTTAATGCTGGATTTGATTTTTGTGAATACCACAATATGACTGGTGGTATTGTAGCTCTACATAAAGGCATCAAGGTTTAAAGTTAATAATCATGCAACACTTTGTTTTAGAAGGTGCGCTCAATTATCTAATAAGCAATAAGCATATAGATATATCAGCATTAGCTGGAAAAAAAATTCGCTTTGAACTTGAAAACCTACCTTTGGAAGTTAACTTTGTTTGTACTGATAATAAGATTTATGTACTTTCATCTCCAATAGATACAACTGATGTTGATATCAAACTTAAAGAGGAGGTTTTTCTATCTCTATTTAAAGGCGAAGATGTTAAGCAACTTTTAAGAGAAGATAAGATTGTCATTAATGGTGATGTAAAAACTGCTCAACTTATAGTTGACTTACTAGAACAAACTAATATTGATCCAGAAGAAGTTCTTGCCAAATATACAGGCGATATTGTTGCTCATGAGATTGGCAAAATTGCTAAAAAAATTAAAGAAAGCGCCAAAAACGCACAAAGCCCTATTGACGCAATTAAAGACACTGTAGCAAACTTTTTAATTCAGCCTACAAAGTCTGATCTGTACAAAAATAAAAAAACCTAACATGCAGAGCTTAGCTAGATTTATTAGCATTTCAAGGGTGTTAATACGTTATCGTCTTGATTCTCTTGTGCTCTCAACGCCTGCATTAAAAAGCTTAAAGCCAATTCTATATTTAATTCCTTGGCATTATTTTCCAATAAAAAAATACTCTAGAGGTCAAAGGATACGCTTAGCCCTTGAAGAGCTTGGGCCAATTTTTATTAAATTTGGACAAACACTATCCACGCGTCCTGATTTATTACCGGATGATATTTCTCTAGAGTTAAAAAAACTTCAAGACGCGTGCCCTGCATTTAATATTAATGATGCAAAAAATATTATTGAAAGCGAGCTTGGAGGCAGTATTGAGAATTTATTCTCTACGTTTGATAATGAAGTTCTTGCGTCAGCCTCTATTGCTCAAGCACATACTGCAAAAACCCTAAATGGAGATGAGATTGTAGTCAAAGTCTTAAGGCCAAATATCAAACAAACAATAAAACGTGATTTGGCTCTTATGTACGGTCTAGCCAAGCTAATTAACAAACACCCTATTAGTAAAAAACTACGACCAATTGAAGTAGTCAAAGAGTTTGAAGATATTATTCTTGCAGAGCTTGACCTTACAAAAGAAAAACAAAACGCCAAACAAATTCGGCAAAATTTTACCAACTCAGATTTACTATATATACCTAAAGTATATGACGAACTTTGTAGTGAAAACGTATTAACAACTGAGAGAATTTACGGCACTCCTGTTGGTGATATTGAACAATTAAAACAAAAAAATATTAACCTTAAAAAAATTGCTGAAGACGGGGTAATTATATTTTTCACTCAAGTGTTTAAGCACAATTTTTTTCATGCAGATATGCATCCCGGCAATATTTTCGTTAGCGATAATAGTTCGTATATTGGTGTTGATTTTGGCATTATGGGATCACTCACACTTGAAGATCAAGACTTTCTTGCCGAAATATTTCTTGGATTTTTCAACAAAGATTATCACAAGGTTGCAAAAACTTATATTGACTCTGGATGGGCGAGCAGCTCTACTGATGTTTTCTCTTTTGAAAAAGCAGTGGAAAGAATCTGTGAACCAATGTTTGCAAAATCACTTGGCGAAATATCCTTTGGTCAAGTATTATTGGAACTTATTCAAGAGGCAAAGAATTTTGATATAACAGTACAACCGCAGTTACTATTATTAGACAAAACTTTACTAAATATTGAAGGACTTGGCAGACAACTTTATCCAGAGCTTGATCTTTGGGCTACAGCAAAGCCTTTCTTAGAAGAATTAATACAAGAGAAATACAGCGTGAAAAATACATTTGAAAAACTAAAAGATGATGCACCACAAATCTTAAAAGAAGTTCCAGAACTGCCTAAACTTACAATTAACGCCCTAAAAAAACTTAACAAACTTGGCGATATGTCAGCCCTGCAAGAAAAACAAACTTCAAGCATAGTAAACCAACTTAAAGACAATTCAAAAAAACAAACTTCAGCTGTATTTGCTGGTAGTTTTGTTATCCTTTCTGGAGTATTGGCTACCAATCAATTGTATGTGGCAAGCGCAGTGAGCGCTCTAGTTGGCGTGGTTTTTTGGCTAAGATCAAAATAAATATATACAATTTCAAGCGCAGTACTCACAAAGCATTGATATTTTAGAGTTTTCAGGTAAAATTACCGCTTTGGTATATTTGGTCGCAAAATATATCTTTTAAGCAGCACCCGACCGGGGTGTTTTTTTTATTTTTGGAGAAATACAAATGAGTATGTCAATTAATGCAACAGCAAGAGACGATCAAGGCAAGGGTGCGAGCCGCCGCCTACGTCGCAATGAACAAGTTCCTGCAATTATTTATGGTGCAGGTAAAGACGCAACAGCAGTTGCTCTTAACATCCACGAGGTTACACACCTTTTGGAAAATGAAGAAGCTTACACTTCAATTCTAGACTTAAAAATTGGCAAAGCCAAAGAGTCAGTAATTGTTAAAGACTTACAACGTCACCCTGCTAAAAACTGCATTACTCATGTTGATTTCCTACGTGTTGATATGAAACAAAATATCGTTACCAGCATTCCTCTACACTTTAACGGTGCAGAAGAAAACGAGGCTATTCGTCTTGGTGCTGTACTTAATCAATTTGTTAATTCAATTGAGGTTTCATGTCTACCAGCCGACCTTCCACACGCAATTGAGGTTGATATCTCAGGTTTAGAAATGGATGGTCATATTTCATTAACTGGTCTTACTATGCCTGAAGGCGTTACAATTACAGCTCTTACTCATGGCGATATTGAAGCACATGATCAAAGTGTTGTTGCTGTACAAGCCGCTAAGAAGATGGCTGAAATCGAAGAAGAAGAGATTGTATCAGACAAAGGTGAAGATGCAGCAGAAGGCGAAGGCTCTGCAGAAGCTTCTGATGACAACTCTGAAGGCGAGGCATAATAATAAACTACCGCTAGATTTATTCTAGCAAGGTCAAATACAATATGACGATAAAATTGATTGTTGGCCTGGGCAATCCAGGAAAAGACTATCAATCACATCGTCATAATGTTGGGTTTTGGTTTGTTGATTCACTTGCAAATCTATACGGCGGTAATTTTAAAAAAGAGGCTAAATTCTTTGGTGATGCTACTAAAGTAAATATAGCCGGATCAGGGGTTTTTCTACTCAAGCCTAACACCTTTATGAATGCTTCTGGCAAGTCCATAAGTGCAATTGCTAAATTCTATCAAATAAAAGTAGATGAAATACTAGTTGCCCATGACGAACTAGACCTCAATCCTAACACTGTTAGAGTTAAATTTAGTGGTGGCCACGGCGGTCACAATGGCTTAAGAGATACTATAAAAGCGCTTGGTTCAAAAGACTTTTATCGATTAAGAATAGGCATTGGCCACCCTGGAGATAAATCTAAGGTATCTGGATTTGTACTGCATGCACCAAATAAATCTGAACTTGAGCCAATACAAAACTCTTTGGTTAATGCTTTTGGTGTTATTGAAGATGTTGTTAAAGGTGATACTGAAAAAGCCATGCGTAACTTACATACAAAGGATAATTAATTATGGGATTTAAATGTGGAATAGTAGGTCTGCCAAATGTTGGAAAGTCGACCCTTTTTAACGCTTTAACACAAGCCGGAATTGAATCTGCAAACTATCCTTTTTGTACTATTGAGCCAAATGTTGGTATTGTGCCAATCAATGACCCGCGTCTTGATGAGTTAGCAAATATAGTTAATCCTGAAAAAATCTTGCCAACAACTATGGAGTTTGTTGATATTGCAGGACTTGTTGAGGGAGCTTCAAAAGGCGAAGGTCTTGGAAATCAATTTTTATCAAACATTCGTGAAACCGATGCAATTGTACATGTAGTTCGCTGTTTTGAAAATGATGATATTGTGCATGTGGCTGGCAAAATTTCACCACTAGATGATATTGAAATTATTAATACTGAGCTGGTACTGTCTGACCTTGCTACACTTGATAAACTTTACCAAAAGGCCTTAAAAAATACCAAATCTGGACAAAAAGAAGGTCTACCTCTTAGAGAATTGTTAGAAAAAATTCTACCAGTATTAGAATCTGGACAAAGTGCTCGCACTTTAGATTTTGACGAAGAAGAGCAAAAATTATTGCGTGGTTTTCAACTACTAACAACCAAACCGGTTCTCTATGTTGCAAATGTTAGTGAAGACGGCTTTAACAATAATCCACACCTAAGCGCTGTAGAAAAATTTGCCCAAAATGAAGGTGCACAAGTAGTTGCCATTTGTGCTGATATTGAAGCCGAAATTGCCGAACTTGATGGTGAAGAAAAACAAGACTTTTTATCAGAAATGGGGCAAACACAATCTGGACTTGATCGTTTAATTATTGCTGGGTATAAATTATTAGGCCTACAAACTTACTTTACCGCAGGCGTTAAAGAAGTTCGTGCATGGACTATTAATATTGGCGATAGCGCACCACAAGCAGCTGGCAAAATTCATGGTGACTTTGAAAAAGGCTTTATTCGTGCCGAAACTATTGCGTATGACGATTTTATTAAATTTGAAGGCGAAAAAGGCGCTAAAGAGGCTGGTAAACTACGTTCTGAAGGCAAGGAATACATTGTTAAAGATGGTGATGTGGTACACTTCTTGTTTAATGTTTAAGCTAAAAAACAAATTAACAAACTATTAACTAATGTTGAATAAAAAACAAACAAAACTTTTAGTTATTTTGGATGGTTGGGGCTATTCAGAAATTAAGGAAAACAATGCTATAGCTTTAGCTAACACTCCAGTATGGGATAGATTTAACCAAGACTATCCACACTCGCTTATTCACACTAGCGGTAAAAATGTTGGACTACCAGGTGAGCAAATGGGCAACTCTGAAGTTGGACATCTTAACCTTGGCGCTGGGCGAATAGTAAAGCAAGACTTTACTCGTATTCATAATGAGATAAAAAACGGCGATTTCTTTAGAAATCCAATAATTAAAAACTCTCTTGAATATGCAAATGACAATAATAAAGCTATTCACATTCTAGGCCTTTTGTCTGATGGTGGTGTACACTCTCATGAAGAACATATCCACGCTATGCTGGAAATGGCTCATAAATATGGCTGTAAAGACGTATATTTACACATCTTTACTGACGGACGCGATTGTGCGCAAAAGAGCGCAGAACAATACATATCTAAATTAGAAGAAAAAATATCCGAGCTAGGCTGTGGTGAGATTGCCACAATTATTGGACGCTACTATTCTATGGATCGCGATAATCGCTGGGCTCGTGTGCGCTGTGCCTATGAATTAATATCACGTGGCAAAGGTAAGTTTTTGGCAAAAACCCCAATGGATGCCATCAATATGGCTTATGAGCGTGGCGAGACTGATGAATTTATCCAGTCAACTGTAATTAACGCCCCAACTAAGATTAATAAAGGCGATGTAATGATATTTATGAATTATCGTGCTGATCGCGCTAGACAAATTACTCAAGCCTTTGCTGATGAAAATTTCCAAGGATTTTCACGTGGAACATACATCTCAACTCAGTTTATCTGTCTAACTGAGTATAAAAAAGACTTTAACTTACCAGTTGCTTACCCTGCCTCTAAGCTTAATAATGTTTTAGGCAAATACTTATCTAACTTGGGTATGACGCAATTAAGAATTGCTGAAACTGAAAAATATGCCCACGTTACCTTCTTTTTAAATGGTGGTGTTGAACGCCCATTTAATGGTGAAGATAGAATTCTAATACCATCTCCTGACGTTGCAACATACGACATGCAGCCTGAAATGAGTGCGTTTGAGCTTACTGACGAGTTGGTTGAAAATATTGAAAGTCAAAAATATGACTTAGTAATCTGTAACTTTGCCAATACTGATATGGTTGGGCACTCTGGCAAGCTTGATGCTGCAATCAAAGCTGTTGAAGCTGTCGATGCTTGTCTTGGTATCATTTATCAAGCACTTAAGTCTATCGGTGGTGAAATGCTTATTACAGCGGATCATGGCAATGCTGAACAAATGGTTAATCCAGAAACTGGAAAAGTACATACGGCGCATACTAACAATCCAGTGCCTTTAATTTTTGTTAGCGATAGAGATGCAACAATTGCAGATCCAGAAGAAGGTGCGCTGTCTGATATTGCACCAACACTGCTAGAAATTATGAATATTGAAAAACCAGATGAGATGACTGGTGAAAGC
>CAYOFV010000025.1:0-15315 GCA_964403565.1 uncultured Piscirickettsiaceae bacterium
GGATGTGGAGTTGGATATAGTGACACTGACTATCAAAATGCAGGTGCTATTATTGCCAACGACGCTAAAGAAGTATTTGCTAAATCTGAGCTTATTGTAAAAGTAAAAGAACCACAGGAAGATGAGTGCAAAATGCTGTCAAAAGACCAGATTTTATTCACTTATCTACATCTAGCTGCAGATCCAAAACAAACAGAACTACTACTAAAATCCGGCTCTACTTGCATTGCTTACGAAACCATAACAGATGATAACAATAGGCTTCCAGTACTAATGCCAATGAGTGAAATAGCGGGAAGAATGTCTATTCAATCTGGCGCGCACCATTTAGAAAAAACTCAAGGTGGGTCTGGAGTACTAATTAGTGGCGCAACTGGCGTTGAATCTGCTCAAGTGCTTGTACTTGGAGGTGGAGTTGTGGGAATGAATGCAGCAAAAGTGGCCTTAGGCATGGGAGCAAAAGTTACTATTCTTAATCGATCACTTTCAGCAAGATTAAAAGATTTTCAACAAAAACACAGCTTACAACTATCAGTTGATTTATCTACAAATGAGAATATCAAAGCCAGACTTAAGTCTGCAGATTTGGTAATAGGTGCAGCACTTGTTGCTGGAGCAAAAGCACCTAAACTTATAACTCTTGACATGCTTGGACTTATGAAAAAAGGATCTGTACTTGTAGATGTATCAATCGATCAAGGCGGATGTTTTGAAACATCAAAAATGACAACTCATGACAATCCAACTTATGTAGTAGATGGAATTATTCATTATTGCGTTGGCAATATGCCAGGAGCTGTTGCCAAAACTGCAACTATAGCACTAACTAATATAACTACTGACTATATTTTAGATATAGCAAACAAAGGTTGGCAACAAGCTATGCTTGACAATAAAAATTTGCTAAATGGGCTTAATATACACAACGGTAGTGTTACGCACAAAGCTGTGGCTGAATCTCTTAACCACAAATACAATCCGATTAGTTTTTAAACTCCGTATTGATCTCTGTATGCTTCAATGCGATTGATCAATTCCACGTCATCGCCTTGTTTTAAATAATCTATCAGATGACCAAGATTGATAATACTCAAAACAGTAATGCCAAAATTTTCTTCCACTTCTTGAATGGCTGATTTATCGCCCTTGCCTTTTTCTTGGCGATCAACAGCTACAATAACGCCTTTAGCTTTAGCACCATTCGCATCAATAATCTCCATTGCCTCACCAATTGCAGTACCAGCAGTAATCACATCATCAATAATCAGCACATCACCCTCTAACGCATGGCCAACAATATCGCCACCTTCGCCATGGGTTTTGGCTTCTTTGCGGTTAAAACTATAAGGTACATTTTTGTTAAATGAATCATTTAGTGCCATTGCAGCTGCAGCTGCCAAGGGTATGCCTTTATATGCAGGGCCAAACAACACATCAAAATCAACTCCGCTTTCATTAATAGCTTGTGCGTAAAATTTACCCAACTTAGACAAATGCTCTCCAGTATTAAAAGCCCCTGCATTAAAGAAATACGGGCTTACTCGGCCAGACTTTAAAGTAAATTCGCCAAACTTTAGCGCTCCAATTTCTAACATAAAATCCACAAAGTCTTTTTGATACTGCTGCATATAAACTCCTTAAATCATTAAAATATTTTTGATGTTGAGAATTATAACGGCTAATGTAAACGGAATTCGTGCAGCTGAGCGAAAAGGTTTTTTTACGTGGATGAAAAACCAAAATGCTGATGTTGTTTGCGTACAAGAAATAAAAGCACAAGAAGACCAACTTGACGATAAGTTTTACCCAAAAGATATGTATACATACTACAAACCTGCTGAGCGTAAAGGCTATAGCGGAACTGGTATATACTGCAGACAAAAACCCGATCAAATAATTTTTAGCCCTTGGGAAGATTTTGACTTCGAAGGTAGATTTATTCAAGCTGATTTTGGCAATCTCAGTGTTATTTCAATCTATATTCCTTCTGGTTCGGCAAAACAAGAACGTCAAGACTATAAGATGGATTTTATGGTCAATAGGTTTTTACCATATCTGCAAGAACTACAAAAAAATGGACGTAAATACATAATTTGTGGTGATATAAACATCGTGCATAAACGCATAGATATAAAAAACTTTAATGGCAATAAAAATAGATCAGGCTGTTTGCCGGAAGAGCGCGCATGGATGGATGAGCTTTTTAATGAGTTTGAATTTATTGATGCATTTAGAGAGGTTAATAAAGAAGCTGAACAATATACTTGGTGGTCTAATCGGGGCCAAGCTTGGGCCAATAACACCGGATGGCGTATCGACTATCAAATACTAACTAAGAATTTATCAGGTACAGTAAAAGATGTTGCTATTTATAAACAAGAGCGTTTTTCTGACCATGCTCCATTAATTATTGATTACAACTTATGAGTGCAGAAAAACATTTAAGAAAAATCCAAAGTTTTGTTAAGCGCTCAGGCAGACTAACTGAAGGCCAAAGATTTGGTCTGAACGAGCTTTGGCCAAAATATGGCATTGATATTAACGATAGTATTATTGATTTTGAAAAAATATTTGAAAAAATTCAACCTACAATACTAGAAATTGGCTTTGGAAACGGTGACTCATTACTGGAGATGGCAACAAACGAACCAAAGAGAAATTTTCTTGGTATTGAAGTATATGAAGCTGGCGTTGGAAGACTTGTAAACGAGGCCAATAAACGAAGCCTTACAAATATAAAAATAATTAAGGAGGATGCTGTCGAGGTATTAAAAAATAATATTGCAAACGATAGTTTGTCTGGATTTCAGCTATATTTTCCAGACCCTTGGCACAAGAAAAAACACCATAAGCGTCGTATAGTGCAACCTGAATTTATGGATATTATTTCTAGTAAGCTAATTAACGGATCTTTTGTGCATATGGCAACTGACTGGGAAAACTATGCTGAGCATATGATGGAAGTGCTTGAAAAGCATAAAAACTTTAAAAATACGCAAAGTGTCCATATATATTCACCAAGACCTGAACGCAGACCTATTACCAAATTTGAAAAACGTGGCGAAAGATTAGGACATGGCGTATGGGATTTAATTTTTAATTGCGAGAAATAATATGCTATTTCCTATATTTGTAATAATGACTTTACTTGAGATTTATGTATTGGTCTCAGTTGGCGAGTCTATTGGTGGATTCTCTACTGTACTACTAGTTGTTATAACTGCCCTTATTGGCTCTACCCTGCTTAAACAACAAGGCTGGTCAACCATGGCTAAAGCACAAGAATCAATGGCCAGAGGTCAAACTCCTGCTTTTGAAATGCTTGAAGGTGTGGTTATTTTAATTTCTGGAGTTCTATTACTTACTCCTGGATTTATAACTGATGCTTTAGGACTACTTGGACTTATGCCTTGGTCAAGAACTTATTTTATCGATCAAATATTATCCAAAAATGCTGAAAAAGTATTCGCTCAAAAAAATACTATTTTTATTCACCGCTCATCTTCAAATCCCAATAAACCAAATAAAGACAAAAAAGACACTATTGAAGGTGAATTTTGGGAAGACTGAGTACACTTGAAGATTGGTTAAACTACCAAGAATCTCTTCATCCAAGTGAAATAGACTTAGGTTTAGACCGGGTCGGCAAGGTTTTTAAAAAATTATTTCCAGATGGCGTTCCGTACAAGGTAATAACTGTTGCTGGAACTAATGGCAAAGGCTCTACCATTGCTTTTATTAACTCTATACTCATGCAAACCAACTACAAAGTTGGTAAATTCACATCTCCACACATTGAGAAATACAATGAGCGTTTTAGTGTTAATAATACCAATGCAACTGATGAGCAAATCATATCGGCATTTACACAAATAGAAAAAGCAAAAGACAATACTTCTCTTACCTATTTTGAATTTTCAACTTTAGCGGCACTTGTTATTTTTGCAAATGCAAATATTGATATTGCAATATTGGAAATTGGCCTGGGAGGCAGGTTAGACTCAGTAAATATTGTAGATCCGGATGTGAGTGTAATAACCAATATTGCTATTGATCATATTGAATATCTTGGAGATACTAGAGAAAAAATTGGCTATGAAAAAGCTGGGATTATGCGAAAAAACAAGCCTTGTGTTTGTGCTGATAACAATCCTCCAGAATCTTTAGTAAAGCATGCAAAATCAATTGGCACGCAAATTGATTTTATTGAGTCAAATTATGAAAAAAGCCTAACACTCATTGGAGAACATCAAAAACAAAATGCAGCACTTGCAAAACTTGCTATTGAAAAACTTAAACTAGAAATTAACAAAGAACAAATAGAAAAAGGCTTAAAACTAGCAACAATACCTGGCAGGTTTGAAGTTGTAAATACACATAATAAAAAGATAATTCTAGACGTTGCTCATAACGAACAAGCTGTTAAAACTCTTGCTAGTGAACTTGCTAAAGACAAAACACCAACTATTGCAATATTTTCTGCTCTTGAAGATAAAAATATAAGCCAAATGCTTAAATCTATCAACTCACAAATTGACAAATGGTTGCTAGTGCCGCTTAATACTGGCAGAGCTATTGATATGAAACGATTAAGCGAGTTATTTGCACTAGAAGATAAAATTGAAATTAACGCAACAATGGATCAAGCATTATCAAACGCCATTAATGATAAAGAGTTAAAAAGAATTGTTGTGTTTGGGTCTTTTTATACTGTTGCTGATGCCAAAAAAACCCTAGATAAACTTCAGGTATAGAAAAATCTAGTAAAATCACGCTTGCTATGAATGAATTTTTCACCAATATTTTAGATTATGTCGCTTCTTTAGCGCTATCAGATTGGCTTACTATAGCAATACTAATTGCATTTTTGGTATTTGGCTATAAACGTGGCATGGCCAAAGAGTTAATTAATTCCGCCTTTTTAATTCTAGCAATAATAATTGCTTATCTTTTTTACAAAACTCTAGCAACTAGCCCAATAATTACTTGGCTGACACTTACTCACGAGTCACACATGGCTGTCTCATTTGGTGTGTTGTTTATCGGGGTGTTGATCATTAAAAAGCTTTTATATAAATTAACTAGCTATGCTGGATCTGTTGGAAATCCATGCAATTTAAACAAAATATTTGCCCTGATAATTTTCTTTATTTTTAGTGCGTTTGTTAGCTGGCATTATCTTGATATTGTTGCTAATTTGGGGTTGATGGAAATTGTTGTAACAAGTGAATCATGGCGTATAGGACTTTCATTTGCTATAGTATTTGCAATTATTGTTGGAGCTTGTGTATCAATATCTAATGTATTAAATATTTCAATTGATTCGTCAAAACCTTGTTTGCTATCAGGCTTTTACAAGATAATTTTAAACATACTTAAATCAGCCGACGATAAATTAAATGCCAGAAATATCACTAGCACTAAAAACTCATTGTTAGGATCAATTATTGGCATTATTAAAGGCTCTGTTGCAATATTAATTATGGTTTTAGTTTTGCAAAACATCTCTTGGGTTGCAAATAGCTCGCATTGGAGCGACTCTCAAGGTGCGCTAAATACATTTAAAAATGTGGCAAATGATATTAAGCCACAATTATCAAATCATTTAGAATTTATTAGGTCCGAATAGGAAAATAATTATGTGCGGAATTGTTGGCATTCTTTCAACTACAAAAAAAGATACAGCGGTATACATTTATGATGCACTTACAATCTTGCAGCACCGTGGACAAGACGCAGCAGGCATTGTAACCTCACACAAAGGTCGTTTTTATATGCGTAAATCCAACGGTTTGGTGCGCAACGCTTTTAGAACAAAACACATGACCTCTTTGCGTGGAGATATGGGGATTGGCCATGTACGCTACCCTACTGCTGGAACTTCATCTGGTGCTGAAGCTCAGCCTTTTTATGTAAACTCGCCTTATGGTATTGCTTTTGCTCATAATGGCAATTTAACAAATACTGAAGAACTGGCAAAAGAAATTTATGAAGCTGATCTTCGACATATCAATACTAATTCAGATTCTGAGATTTTGCTTAATGTTTTTGCCTCAGAATTAGCAAAATTACAAAAACATAGAATTAACGAACAAGATATATTTACAGCAGTAGCTAAGGTACACAAACGTGTAAAAGGCGCCTATGCTTCAATAGGCATGATTCCAGGATATGGAATTTTTGGCTTTAGAGATCCAAACGGCATTCGCCCACTAATACTTGGTCATCGTACTACCAAAGGCGGAACTAAGCATATGCTTGCATCAGAAAGTGTAGCTCTTACAGCTTTGGGTTATGAAATTACTCGCGATGTGGCTCCAGGTGAGGCTGTAGTAATTGATAGAGAAGGCAATATCTTTACTCAACAATGTGCTCCAAATACTAAATACTCTCCTTGTATATTTGAGTTTGTATACTTTGCACGTCCAGATTCGGTAATTGATAATATTTCAGTATATAAATCACGTCTTAGAATGGGTGAGAAACTAGCTGAAAATATTCAAAAAAATTGGAGCAATGAAAAAATTGACGTAGTTATTCCAATTCCTGATACATCAAGGGTTTCGGCCTTGCAATTAGCTCATGAACTTGGAGTTAAATACTCTGAAGGTTTGATTAAAAATCGCTATATTGCACGTACATTTATTATGCCAGGACAAAAACAACGTAAAAAATCAGTACGTCAAAAACTATCAGCTATCGGGCTTGAGTTCAAAGGTAAAAATGTTTTACTAGTTGACGATTCAATTGTACGTGGCACAACCAGCAAACAAATTGTACAAATGGCGCGTGATGCTGGAGCAAATAAAGTATTTTTCGCATCTGCTGCACCTGCAGTGCGCTATCCAAATGTTTATGGCATTGATATGGCAAGCTCTAAAGAATTTGTTGCACATGAGAAAACTACTGAAGAAATCTGCGCAGATATTGGTGCTGATAAACTTGTTTACCAAGATCTTGATGATTTAATCTGGTGTGTACAACAAGGAAATCCTGATATTAAAGAGTTTGATTGCTCTTGCTTTAATGGAGAATACGTAACTGCTGATGTCGATAAAGACTATTTAGATGGAATTGAAGCACTTCGAGCTGATGATGTTAAGGAGCAAAACAATACTAACGAAAGTTCTGAGCTTATTTGTAATGATGTAGAATAGCACTTATTTGCAAAATTACTTAAAAATGAAAGATTTACACTTCGATACTAAAGCTATTCGTGAAGGTTATCGAACAACTCAAGAGCAAGAACATTCTGAGGCTATATTTTTAACCTCAAGCTTTACTTTTGACTCTGCAGAACAAGCAGCAAACAGATTCTCTAAAGAAGATCCAGGCAATATCTATGCTAGATTCACCAATCCTACTGTAGATGCATTTGAAAAAAAATTAGCTTCTCTTGAAGATGGGCAAGCTTGTTGTGCAACAGCATCTGGCATGGCTGCAATCTTTGCCACAATTATGTCACTACTCGAATCAGGTGATCATATTATTGCATCGCGCAATATGTTTGGCACCTCTATTGTTTTATTAAACTCAATTATTCCTAAATACAATATCGAGGTTAGTTTTGTTGATCTGTCTAATTTAGACGAATGGCAAAAAGCAATACAGGACAATACAAAGTTATTATTATTAGAAACTCCATCCAACCCGCTTGGAGAGGTGGTAGATATTTCTGCGCTAAGTAAAATTGCCAAAAACAATAACGCACTACTAGCAGTTGACAATGCTATTTTGTCTCCAGCTCTACAAAAGCCTTTAAACCTTGGTGCTGATATTGTTATTCACTCTGCAACTAAATATATTGATGGACAAGGTAGATGTCTAGCAGGAGCTGTTGTATCTACAGAAGATATAATTGAACAAGTTCACGGCTTTATTCGCACCACTGGCCCAAGTCTAAGTGCTTTTAATGCTTGGATTGTTCTAAAAGGCCTGGATACTTTAAGTCTTAGAATGAAAGCTCATTCAGACAATGCTCTTAAATTAGCCAAATGGTTAGAATTGCAAGATAAAGTTGAAACAGTTCACTACTTAGGGCTTGAGTCACACCCGCATCACAACATTGCCAAAGCACAACAATCAGGTTTTGGCGGTATTGTATCGTTTGAAGTAAAAGGCGGGAAAGATGCTGCATTTAAAGTTATAAATGCTACTGAAATCCTTTCTATAACTGCAAATCTTGGTGATACAAAAACCACAATAACTCATCCTGGTACTACAACTCATGGCCGTTTAAGTGATGAAGAAAAACAAAAAGCCAAAATAAGTGACGGCTTAATTAGAATTTCTGTTGGCTTAGAAAACGTAGATGACGTGATAGACGATATAGCAAAAGGACTTTCGGTATAATTTTTAAAAAAACATTGTTATAAATAATATGCAAAATTCATTTTCATACGAAGAATTAATCAAATGTGGCAACGGTGAATTATTTGGCCCGGGCAATGCACAACTGCCTCAGCCGCCAATGCTAATGTTTGATCGTATTACCCATATTTCACAAGAAGGTGGAGAGTACGGCAAAGGCGAAATTATCGCTGAGTTAGATATTAAGCCTGAGTTATGGTTTTTTGACTGTCATTTTAACGAAGATCCAGTTATGCCTGGTTGTCTAGGTGTTGATGCAATGTGGCAGCTTATTGGATTCTACTTAGGCTGGTTAGGTGGTCCTGGTCGTGGTCGTGCACTTGGTGCTGGTAATATTAAATTTACCGGTCAAGTTTTACCAAATGCCAAAAAAGTAACCTATAGAATTAGCCTTTCACGCGTTATTGCGCGTAAATTATTTATGGGTATAGGTGATGCCACCATGGAAGTAGATGGCAAAATTATTTATGAGGCAACTAATTTAAAAGTTGGTCTATTTACTGACACATCAAGTTTCTAATGCAAAGAGTAGTAATTACAGGAATGGGTATTGTCTCTAGTTTAGGGGCAAATTGTACAGAGGTTTTAGAATCATTAAAAACTGCAAAATCAGGTATTAAATTTGACCAAAGCTATGCTGACTTAGGTCTACGTTCACATGTGTCAGGGCAAATTCCTGAAATAGACACATCAGAAGTTATCGATCGTAAAATGAAACGCTTTATGGCAGATGCTGCAATTTATAGCGCAGTAGCACTTGATGAAGCAATTAAACAATCAGGCCTAACTAAAGAACAAATTTCAAATCCACATACTGGTCTTATTATGGGATCAGGTGGCGCTTCAAACCAAAATGTAGTTGAAGCTGCAGATATCCTTAGAGAAAAAGGCATTAAACGTGTTGGCCCGTACCGTGTTCCTAGAACTATGGGCTCTACTACTTCTGCGTGCTTATCAACAATGTTTGAAATTAAGGGTATTAATTACTCTATTAGCTCTGCATGTTCTACATCGGCACACTGTATTGGTAACGCCATGGAACAGATTCAAATGGGCAAACAAGATGTTGTTTTTGCCGGCGGTGGTGAAGAACTAGATTGGTCACTTACAATGTTATTTGATGCAATGGGCGCTCTATCATCTAAATACAATGAAACACCTAATAAAGCTTCTCGTGCATATGACGCTGATCGCGATGGTTTTGTTATCTCTGGTGGTGGCGGTGCTTTAGTACTAGAATCACTTGAACACGCACAAGCACGTGGTGCAACAATCATAGCTGAAGTTACTGGATATGGCGCAACATCTGATGGATATGATATGGTAGCTCCATCAGGAGAAGGTGCAAAGCGCTGCATGGAATTAGCTATGTCAACAGTTGATGGCCCAATTGACTACATCAATGCGCATGGAACATCTACACCAGTTGGTGATGTTAAAGAACTAGGTGCAATTAAAGAAGTATTTGGCAGTGATATTCCTAATATTGGCTCAACTAAATCACTTTCAGGTCATGCTCTTGGTGCAGCTGGTGTTAATGAATCAATTTATTCATTACTCATGTTGCAAAATGACTTTATGACAGAATCTGTAAATATTGAAAACCTCGATGAAGAAGCTAAAGATATGCCAATTGTAAATGCTACAACTATTCAGTCACTTAATCGAATAATGTCTAATAGTTTTGGATTTGGCGGTACTAATGCTTGCTTAATTTTTGAAAAATTTAAAGACTAGCCCCACAACTCCACTTTAGTTTTAAAAAAACCAACTTATAGCCAACAAAACTCTGATTAATAAGTGTTTTGTTCTTATGCAAGGCGTATTGTAAAAAATACGAGAGAGCATATAATCTAATATGTGACTGAGAATTTTTTACAATTCAACACCGCAGAAGGTCAAAAGACGAAGTTAAGGTCTGGCGTCAATCTCTTGCTCTTCTTTCTCTGAAGGCAGTAAATCTTGCTTAGTAATACCAAGTACTAAAATCATTGAGCTTGCAACATAGATTGAAGAGTATGTACCAATCACTACACCGATAAGTAACGCTGTAGCAAAACCATGGATAATCTCACCACCTAAAAAGAATAAAGCTAACAACACTATTAACGTTGTTAATGAAGTCATAATTGTTCTAGATAAGGTTTGATTTAGTGCACCATTAGTAATCTGATTTGGATCAATGTGTCGTGTTGATAAAAAGTTTTCACGAATGCGATCAAATACTACAATCGTATCATTTAATGAGTAACCAATAACCGCTAAGATTGCTGCTAGTACAGTTAAATCAAATTCAATTTGAAAAATTGAGAAAAAACCCAAAGTAATAATAACATCGTGGACTAATGCTGAAATCGACCCTAAAGCAAAACGATATTCAAAACGCACTGCAACATAGATCAAAATACCTATAAGCGCATATAACATAGCCAAACCACCATCATTAGTAAGCTCTTCACCAACCTTTGGACCTACAAACTCAACTCGACGAATATCAACATTATCACCAAGAAGCTGAATAATTTTTGAACTAAGCTTAGCACTAGATATTTTTTGCGGCTCAAGGCGTATAAGCACCTCTTTAGGTGAGCCAAAATACTGTACATTAACTCCATTAAAGTTAGCATCTGCAAGAGTAGATCTAATTTGATCTAGATTAGCATTTTCTTGGTATCCGGCCTCAATTAGTGTACCGCCTGTAAAGTCAATACCAAACTTAAGACCTTGTGTTGCAAGAGATGCGATACTAGCAACGATTAATACTAATGAAAAAATAATCGCATAAGTTTTTCTACCAACAAAATCAATTGTAGGAATATTTAATGCTTTCATGCTCATATTGACAACTCCTCAATCTTTTTCGTCCCATAAATCTTGTTAATAATTGCGCGAGATACAATAATTGCAGTAAACATAGATGTCAAAATACCAATCGATAAAGTAATAGCAAAGCCTTTAATTGGGCCTGTGCCAAAACTAAATAGTACAACGGATGCAATCAATGTAGTTATATTTGCATCTGCAATTGTCAGCAGTGCTTTGTCATAACCGCTAGAAATAGCTTTTTGCAGATTGCTATTTACACCAATCTCTTCTTTGATGCGCTCAAAAATCAATACATTGGCATCAACCGCCATACCTACTGTAAGTACAATGCCTGCAATACCTGGAAGTGTAAGTGTTGCTTGCAGCAATGATAAAACCGATACTATCATCACCAAGTTTAAAGTTAAAGCTACATTTGCCACCATGCCAAATACTCTATAGCGTAGGGCCATAAATATAAGTACTAAGATAAAGCCAACGATAACACTTAAAACACCCTTTTCAATATTGTCAGCTCCAAGCGAAGGACCGATAGTTCTTTCTTCGATAATTTCAATTGGTGCTGAAAGTGAGCCCGCTCTTAATAACAGCGCTAAATTTCTTGCCTCACGTGCGCTATCTATGCCAGTAATCTGAAAACGCGAAGAAAATGTACCTTGAATGGTTGCAGCATTAATAATATCTTTTGTCGTTGTGCGTTTTTTAACCGCCTTACCATTTTCTAAAATAGTCTCTACTTTATTCTCAATAAACACCACTGCCATACGATGATGCAGGTATTTTTTGGTAGTATCAAGCATTGATTTTCCGCCAGCATTATCCAGTGTAATATTAACCATTGGTGTTGAGCTGTCTTGATCGATTCCAGATGCAGCACCTGTAATATTCTCACCTGTGGCAATTACTCTGGTTTTTAGTAACAGTGGCCTGCCATCTTTAAAATAATATAATTTTGACCCAATTGGAGTTTTGCCTGAGCCTATAGCTGTTTGCGGATCATTTTTCTCATCTACAAGCCTAAATTCTAAGGTTGCCACTGCACCCAAAATCTCTTTAGCACGAGCAGTGTCTTGCACACCAGGAAGCTGTACTACAATACGATCCACACCCTGTTGCTGAATAATTGGCTCAGCCACACCAAGCTCATTTACACGGTTTCTAAGAGTTGTTATATTCTGCTTAAGTGCGCCTTTTTTTGCTTCTTTAAGAGCTTGCGGACTTATGCCAATTGTTATATCTGCCTCACCTTGGTTTTCGTTTTCAATCTCAATTAAATCGGGAAGATCATCTTTGATTAATTTTCTAGCCTTGTCTTTTGCCTCAATAGTTTTAAGAGTAACTACAATATTACTATCTTGTTTTTTGATTCTTTTATACAGTCTATCTTCACGCAACAATGCTCTTAACTCGTTGTATGATTTATCAATCTGCATACTTTCAACCGCTTGCATATCTACTTCAAGTAAGAAATGCACACCGCCACGCAAATCAAGACCTAACGACATAGCCTTACCACCAATATCTGCAAGCCACAATGGTATAGATGGTGCAAGATTAAGTGCAACTACATAGTTTCTTCCTAAATCACGCTTAAGTAGTTCTTTTGCTTGTAGTTGGCTTTCATTGTCAGAAAACCTAACCAATATGCGCCTATTGGTAAAAGCAGCTGATTTATAATCAATATTTTTAGATTTAAGTGTAGACTCAACCTTGCCAATATCCTCTTCACTTAGCACAACATTGCCGCTACTTGATATTTGCACTGCCAGATCCGATCCAAAAATATTTGGCAAAGCGTATAGTGCTGCAATAAATATAAAAAATGCAATTAGTGCATTCTTAAGTGGTGAGAATTGATTCATAGACTGCTATATTAATTAAATTTTTGCACTACCTTTTGGCATTTTTTGGTTAATGCCTTGTTTTTGCACTTTAACCACCACACCATCAGCAATTTGCAATGTAGCAAAAGTGTCATCAACAGACTCTACTGTACCTAGCACTCCGCCATTGGTAACTACCTCATCGCCTTTTTTTAGCTCATTGATTAATGTTTTGTGTTCTTTTGCACGTTTTTGCTGTGGTCTGATAAGTAAAAAATACATCAGCACAAACATAATAATTAAAAATGGCAATCCGCCTAATGGATCTGAAGACCCTTGTGATGCAGCACCTTCGGCAAATGCTGGTGAAATAAATAAATCTAATAATTGCATAATATCTCCCTTAATTAATAACTTCTAAACCGCCCATGTAGCTCTTAAGTACTTCTGGGACTTTAATCGAACCATCTGCTTGCTGATAATTTTCAATAACAGCAACTAAAGTTCTACCTACTGCAAGACCTGAGCCATTTAATGTATGTAATAACTCTGGTTTTCCTGTTTCAGGATTTTTCCATCTAAGCTGCATTCTACGAGCTTGAAAATCTTCAAAACACGAACATGAAGAAATTTCGCGATAAGTATCTTGAGCTGGCAGCCATACTTCCAAATCATAGGTTTTTGCACTAGAAAATCCTAAGTCTCCACCGCATAAAACTACTTTTCTATATGGTAAATCCAAAGCTTGCAATATACCTTCTGCATGAGATGTTAACTCTTCTAAAACTTTATATGAATCTTGGGCTTTTACCACTTGCACAAGCTCAACTTTCTCAAACTGATGTTGACGAATAAGACCTCTAGTATCTCTTCCATACGCTCCAGCCTCAGATCTAAAACTAGGAGTGTGGGCAACATATTTAATTGGCAGGTCTTCTTCTTTTACCATTTGATCACGCATCATATTGGTAACTGGAACTTCTGCAGTTGGAATTAGATATAGGGCTTTTGCTTCGCCCTCTTCACCATGTAAATGGGTTTTAAACAGATCTTCTTCGAATTTTGGCAATTGACCAGTACCACGAAGTGAGTCACTATTTACCAAGTATGGTACGTAGGTTTCAGTATAACCATTAACTTCTGTGTGTTGATCAAGCATAAACTGAGTAAGCGCTCTATGCATACGTGCAATCTTGCCTGTCATTACTGAAAAGCGCGCACCTGATATTTTTGCAGCTGTAGCAAAATCTAAACCGTGCAACTCACCTAAATCCACATGGTCTTTTACAGCAAAGTCAAAACTTGCAGGCTCTCCCCATTTACTAACCTCAATATTATCATCCTCAGAGTTTCCCTCTGGTACCGATTCATGTGGAGTATTAGGCAGTGACATTGCAATATTTTCAATTTTTTCTTGAATTGAATTTAGCTCGTTCTTTGCATTATCTAGCTTGTCACCCAGGTCAGCAACTTCAGCCAAAAGCGGTTGAATATCTTCTCCAGCAGCCTTGGCTTTGCCAATTGATTTCGACTTGGTATTACGCAGATTTTGCAAATCCTGAGTTTCAACCTGAATTTTTTTACGTGAATTTTCTAAATTTGATAACTCGTTGATATCAAAAGAAAAATTACGCTTTGATAGCTGTTTAGCTACCAATTCAATGTCATTTCTAAGTTGCTTTTTACTAAGCATTGTTATATAATGATTTCCTTATATAGATTTGAAGTTTAAGTTGATACTTATCTTCTCATTAAAACTAATTCAGGAAATTATACTATGTTTAACTCATTTTCAAGCAGTGATGCTTGCAAACTATTAGCTAATGGCGCACAGCTTGTAGATGTTCGCTCGTCTAGTGAATTTGCTCGTGGCGCATTACCAAATGCTATTAATCTACCACTTCAGGCAATTATGTCTGCAGATCAAGTAATTAGTCGTGATAAGCCTATTATTCTTTACTGTGTTACTGGGGCGCGTTCTTCAACTGCAAAAAACTACCTTACACAGATGGGTTTTGATGATGTACACGATTTAGGCTCTTTCAGAAACTATACTTGCGAATAAAACAAGTGCTTTGCACTACTCTATCTTGCTAAAATCCTCTCATACAATTAATATATTTTTTGTATGAGAGTTAAAAGCACCTGGCATAAAGATCAAGTAAAAACCATAGAAGACATATCTGGCGCACTAGCGTTTAATACTTGGCGCATAACTAAAAACCATTTAGAAGATTTAATAAACGAAGCTTTTGTTATTGAAAAAGCCCAAGTATTTGATGTAATTAAAGAATAC
>CAYOFV010000026.1:0-5449 GCA_964403565.1 uncultured Piscirickettsiaceae bacterium
CCAAGCCTGAGTATTTATCCTCTTTGGTTCTGCCATGTACTGTAAGCATTTGAATACCAGCATCCTGTGCAATTTTAGCAATTATCGGGGCATTTTTATTATCTAGGCTCCAGCCCGTGCGCATTTTAAGCGTTACTGGAATGTTAACCGCATTAACAACAGAATTCAGTATGTCTTTAACTAATACTTCATCCTGCATTAGTGCAGAGCCTGCTGCCTTGTTACAGACTTTTTTTGCAGGGCAGCCCATATTTATATCAACTATATCAGCTCCAAATTCAACTGCTTTTTTGGCTGAATTTGCAAGTTCTATAGGATCTGATCCTGCAATTTGAATACTAATAGGTTTACTTTCTCCGGCAAAGTCAAGGCGGTGTTTAGATTTGTTAGAGTTTAGTAGATGATCTTGAATTAATACCATTTCAGATGTTGTGAGTGCTGCACCGTAGGACCTGCAAAGCTGTCTAAAAGGTTTGTCGCTTGTTCCGGCCATAGGAGCCAGCAATACCTGGGATGGTAATTCGTATTTGCCGATAGTTATCGACATTATTTTTTCTGTTTTTTGACTTTTTCTTTAAGTCGGTGTTGTTTTAATTTAGACAAATGATCAACAAACAAAATGCCGTCTAAATGATCGATTTCGTGTTGAATACAAACACCTAATAGTTCATCGGCTTCAATTTCAAATTCTTCGTTATTTTCATTTAGCGCTCGAACTTTTACTTTGTTGGCGCGTTTAACGCATTCGTAATAATTAGGCACAGAGAGACAACCTTCCTCCCAATCTATTTCCCCGTCTTTTTCGATAATTTTTGGATTTATTAAGCAAATTGGATTTGATTTGTCTTCTGACGTGTCAATTACAATAATTCTTTCATGGTGGTTGATCTGCGTGGCAGCAAGGCCAATTCCTGGGGCGTCATACATGGTTTCAAACATGTCCTTTACTAACTTTCTAGTATCGTTATCGATAGACTCAACTTCTTTGGCAACAGTGCGCAGGCGTTTATCAGGATAGTGCAATATTGGTAGTAGCATAAAAAATTATTAAATTATTGTGTTAGTAATTTTATCACTAGTATCTGGATAGTCTTCATTGTAATGTAGGCCACGAGATTCTTTACGCATGCTAGCCGATTTAACAATTAAGTTGGCGGTGTTTACAAGGTTTCTAAGCTCTATTAAATCACTTGATACAAGGTATGAACTATAGTATTTATCTACTTCATTTTGTATTTGTTTTATTCTATGTTCAGCCAATTCTAAACGCTTGTTAGAACGAACTATGCCAACAAAGTTCCACATAATGCGTCGAACCTCATCCCAAAGATGAGTTACCATCACCTTTTCTTTTGATGGACTTACTCTTGATGCATCCCAACTGTTAAAACTAGGGAAATTGCTTTCTAATTGAGATTTGTTAATATCATTAGCGCAAGATTTAGCAAAAACTACACATTCAAGTAGTGAGTTTGAGGCCATTCTATTTGCTCCATGTACACCAGTATGGGCAACCTCGCCAATTGCATATAGATTGTCAATATTGGTTTTTGCATCTAAATTAGTATGCACGCCACCACAAGTGTAATGAGCTGCTGGCACAACCGGAATCCTATCTTTGGTAATATCAATTCCAAATGACAAGCATTTGCTATATATGTTTGGAAAATGATTCTTTATCCATTTGGAGTCTTTAAAAGAAATATCAAGATATACGCAGTCAAAGCCACCCATTTTGATTTCAAAGTCAATAGCTCTTGCCACAATATCGCGCGGTGCAAGTTCTTTGCGTTCGTCGTATTTATGTATAAAACTTTCGCCGTTTGGCAGGCTAAGTTTTGCACCTTCTCCACGTAGGGATTCAGAGATTAAGAATGATTTTGCATAAGGATGATAAAGACAAGTAGGGTGAAACTGAGTAAATTCCATATTAACTATTTCACAACCAACCCTATGAGCCATAGCTATACCATCGCCTGTTGAAGTATCAGGATTTGAGGTGTAAAGATACGCTTTTGAAGCACCGCCTGTTGCAAGAATAGTTTTGTGAGAGATAAAAGTTTCAACTTCATTGGTGTTTTTATTAAGAATATATGCGCCAAAACACTGATTGTTGTTTTTTAATAGGTCAATAGCTATATAGTTTTCAAATATAGTTATATTTTGCCTATCTTGCACGCTGGAGAATAGATTGGTTTGTATCTCCTTTCCGGTTCTATCAGCAACGTGTGCAACGCGTCTATTGCTATGACCACCTTCAGTAGTTAAATGATATTCTTCATTATCTTTGCTAAAAACTACTCCGTTTTTTTCAAGAGAGCTAATTGCATCTGGAGCGTTTTCTACCATAAACTTTGTAGCCATCTCATCGCCTAGTCCGCTAGCAGTTTTAAGTGTGTCTGCAATATGTGAGTTGAAATTATCAGTTTGAGATAGTACTGCTGATATACCTCCTTGAGCATAATAGGAGCTACCTTGCATAATTTTGTCTTTTGATATTAGTGCTATTTTTAGATTACTATCGATCTCTAATGCGCACATTAGACCTGCACTTCCAGTACCAATAATTAGAATGTCAAATTGATTGTTTACAGGCATAAATTATAGATTTATATTAAAAAACTCTAATATTAGAAAATACTTATGTTATAATACCACTTATAAGTTAAGAAACTACTACTTCTTAACTATTTTCTCCTCCTTTAGTAGTATAAAAACCCCGCTTATTTTTGCGGGGTTTTTTATTTCTAAGCTTTAATTTTTGGCTTAAATAGTAATATTAGTTTAGGCAACAAAGTAAGGTTAGCTAATAGGGCACTAAGCATTGCAACAGCAGTAAATACGCCAAAATAAATACTTGGAATAAAATTAGAAAGTGCTAGAATTAAGAATCCAAGAGTAACTGTGATTGAAGTATAGAATAGTGATAGACCAATACTACCGTGTGATCTATACATAGTTTTTATATAGTCTTGATCTTTTTGAAATTCGGCTTTAAACCTGTGAATATAGTGAATAGCGTTATCTACACCTATACCAATAGCAATTGCAGATATTGTAATTGTCATCAAATCTAGTGGAATGTTAAGAGAGCCCATAATTCCAAGAATAAATAAAGATGGTAATGTGTTTGGAATTAGCGCCAAAATTGATAGTGTAAAAGATTTGAAAACAAATAAGAACATAACAAAAATCATGGCAAACACTACCGCAATGGTTTTAATTTGCGATTCAAATAAGCTTTGCAGCATATTGTTATAAAGTACTAGCATGCCAGTTACATGAAAAGATCCTTCTCTGTATCCAAGGTCTTTAGATATGAAGTTTTTAATATTATCAATTAACTCTCCACGTTTAAGATCTTTATTAGTTTCACGTACACGAATTACCATTCTCAATTGCCCATTGTCTTCATTTAGATATGGATCCATTATGTGTTTTCTTGCACTATCTGGTATTTGAGATTTGACAATATTTAAGAAAAACCCATTAAGTTGTTCGCCTTCATTGGCTTTGGTAAGAATTTGCATAAGTGTATCGATAGATAGCACTTTTCCAGTTTCATTTAAGTTGTCAAGATACTGGTGTATTTCATGAATCTCAGCTCTTAGATCTTCATCAAACCAATAATCCTCAGCCATTTCGTCAAAGACAATTTCTAGCGGAATTGTTCCGCCAAGTTTTTCATCAATCAGAGTAAGTCCTTGGTTAATTTCGGTTGTATCTTTAAAATAATCAATAAACCTGTTTTCAACAGTTAGTTTTTGCACTCCAAAGCCTGCTCCGATGGCAAGAAAAACTAATAAAACTAATAAAAAATTACCAAATTTTTCAACGAATTTGGCAAGTCCTGTTGTAAAGCCAAGTTCAGTTTTGTGTTTTGGTACTTTAGGTTTTTCCAACATAGACATAATTATTGGAAACGCCATAAATGACAATACTAGAGCGATAGTTACACCAATTGACATCATCCATCCAAAGTCAATTACTGGGCGAATGCCACTAATTAATAGTGATGAAAATGCAGCAAAAGTAGTAAGTGTAGTGAATAAGCACGGCTTAAACATTTGTTTTAATGTTAGTTGTATTAAGTCGCGATCTGTACTTTCAGGATTGAGTTGGGATAATTCTCTATATCTAACTATCAAATGTATAGTTACTGATAGCGTCATAACCAAAAGTAGTGAGAAAAAGTTAGATGATATAACCGTTACTTTCCAGCCTAAAAACGCTAGAATTCCAGTCATAACAAAAGCACCGGTAACACTGATGATAATTGGCATAAGTATCCAGCGAATACCTCTAAATATAATTGCTAGAATTAAGGTCATTAGTCCAACAACTGCTAAAGAAAATACTATTAGATCGTTGTCAATATAGGCAATAATGTCTGTAGTAATCATAGGCAGCCCGCCTAAGAATAATTGAGCTTGATCTCGGTATTTGTCAATTGTCGTTCTAATTTGTTTAATAGTGTTGGCTTGGGTATCGGCCTGAATAGTGGAGTTTTTTAGTACTTGTTTCTCAATAGCTTTAAGCTTATCTAAATCATTAATAGTAAGCTCGCCATTGGCCCTTTTAATGCGCATATTGTCACGCTTTTCACGCAATTTATTGAACTCTAAATTTTCTTTAAGATTTACTAAAACAGCAGTAGTTTTGCCATCAAGACTAACAAGATTGTCTGCGTAGAGTGGAGAGGTTTTAAATTCAGTAGTTGCTTTTATAAGATCTGCATTGCCATTATCAATGCTAATATCCTCACTTGATAGATCTACTAGTGATAATGGAGGTGATCTAAATAACGGCACATCAAGAATAGACGTTACCGATTTAACTTGGTCAATAGTTGTTAGCTCGTCTCTAAATTTTCTTAAATGATGTATTTGTTTTTGATCTAGTAGGTTTCCTGCAACTTGGTAACTAATTACTAAATAATCGTCAGATCCATAATCTTTTTTAATGCTCTGGTAGTAGCGCAGATTTTCATCACCCTCTAAAACTAGAGAATCTGAAGATGCATCAAGTTGAAAATTTGGAATCTGAAAAATAAAAAACCCTGCAATTAAGATTAACAGGGTAATTCCAAGTTCAGATCTATCAAGAACTAGTCGAAAAAATGCTTTCATATAATTGTGATATTAAAATTCGAAGCTATCACCTGTTTCTAGACCTTGCATTGCATCCATCTGTGTTTCAAATAAAGACTCAGTCTCCCATTTGTGTTCTGAGATTCTAGTAATAAGCTTTGCATGCATTGAGAACCCCTCTCCCTCGACTACAAAAATTCTACCACCAACATTCAATAAGTGAAAATATCTGCCGGTAATCTTAGGTACTGAAGCGCCAACAAACACTACATCGAAAAAATTATCAGAATGGAAAGTTTTTGAAGCATCTCTAACTTCAAGCTTAACATTATTAATTCCAAGTTTTGCAAGTCTATCAC
>CAYOFV010000026.1:5549-14794 GCA_964403565.1 uncultured Piscirickettsiaceae bacterium
GCATCTCTAACTTCAAGCTTAACATTATTAATTCCAAGTTTTGCAAGTCTATCACCTGCTGCTGAGCTTAAGTCTTTGTCAATATCAACACTAGTAACTGAGGCACCAAGCTTGGAAAGAACGGCAGTTAAATAACCACTACCCGTACCAATTTCTAAAATATTTTCATCTTTTTTGATATTAAGTGCATCTAGAGCTCTGCCTTCAATTTTTGGACTAAGCATTTTTGCTTTGCTAGTTAATGGGATTTCCATATCGGCAAACGCTAGGTTTTTATATTCCTCAGGCACAAACTCTTCCCTAGGAGTATCTCTAAGTGCATTATTGGCAATATAATTTAAACCACCCCAAGGTTTAATTTGTGAATTAATTGAGTTTTGTCTTGCTTGTTCAGTATTCATAAATTTTATTTCTTTTTCTTTGGTGGTAATAAGTCAGTAATTGTACCCTCTGCCATCTCAGCTGCAAAGGCAGTTGTTTCAGATAGAGTTGGGTGGGCATGAATAGTAAGGGCAATATCAGCCATATCACAGCCCATTTCAATTGCCAATGTTGCTTCAGCAATAAGCTCTCCAGCATTGGTTCCACATATTCCCATGCCTAGTATTCTGCCAGTTTTGGCATCAAATAAGCCTTTTGAAACACCTTCTGAGCGGCCAATACTAAGGCTTCTTCCACTTGCAGCCCAAGGAAATACGCCTTTTTCATAGGCTACACCTTCATCTTTAAGTTCTTTTTCGGTTTTTCCAGTCCATGCTACCTCTGGATCAGTATATGCAACAGATGGGATGGTTAAGGCGTCAAAACCAGATTTGTGCCCAGCAATTACTTCAGCAGCAACTTTTGCTTCATGTACTGCCTTGTGCGCTAACATTGGCTGACCAATAATATCGCCAATAGCAAAAATATGATTTACGTTAGTGCGCATTTGCTTATCAGCTGGGATAAAACCCCAATCATCAACATTGACTCCGGCTTTATCGGCATCTATTAATTTGCCATTTGGTGTTCTGCCGATTGATACTAATACTTTGTCAAAGGTGTCGGTGTCAGGCGCACCTTTGCCTTCAAAGCCAACTTTAATACCTTCGTCTAATGCTTCCATGCTTGCAACTTTGGTCTTTAAATAAATATTGGCATACTGTTTTTTAATGCGTTTGTACAAAGGGTTAACAATATCCTTATCTGCACTTGCTATTAATTGATCTGAGAGTTCAACAATAGTTATTTCACTTCCAAGTGCTGCATATACTGTCGCCATCTCTAGGCCGATAATACCACCACCAACAATTAGTAATCGTTTCGGCACATCTTTTAGTTCAAGTGCATCAGTTGAATCCATTACACGTGGGTCATCAAACGGAAATGCTGGAATTTTAGTAACTCGTGATCCTGCGGCAATAATGCAATTTTCAAATTCTATAATTTCACCATTATCAACTTCAATTTGATTTGGGCCAGTGAATTTTCCATATCCGGTTACCACATTAACTTTTCTAGCTTTAGCAAGCGCTTTGATACCACCTGTAAGTTTGGCAACAGTGTTTTCTTTATTAGCGCGAACTCCATCTATATCAATCTCTGGAGTATTGAAATTAACCCCAAGGTGAGATGCTTCTTTTGCTTCATTAATAATTTCAGCAGTATGTAGAAGGGCTTTAGATGGAATGCAACCAACATTAAGGCATACGCCACCAAGGTTTTCGTATCGTTCAACTAGCACAACATCAAGACCTAGATCGGCAGCACGAAACGCAGCAGTATATCCTCCAGGACCAGATCCAATTACAACAACTTGAGTCTTGATCATAATAATATCTCTCTAATATCGGTTAAGATTGAATTTAAGTCTGCCATAAATCTTCCACCCTGAGCGCCATCAATTACACGGTGATCATATGACAATGCAAGTGGTAGAGTAAGAGTTGGAATAAAATTCTTACCATCCCAAATAGGTTTCATTTGTGATTTAGAAACACCTAGAATGGCAACTTCTGGAGCGTTTACAATTGGAGTAAATTGAGTGCCACCAATACCACCAAGACTTGAAATAGTAAATCCTGCGCCTTGCATATCATCTGCTTTTAATTTGCCATCTCTAGCTCTTTCAGAAGTATCTCTTAACTCTTGTGCAAGATCAAGCAATGACTTATTATCAACATCCTTAATTACAGGAACAACCAGACCATTTGGTGTATCCATAGCAATTCCAAGATTGTAATATTTTTTAATAATTAAACTCTCGCCTGATTCATCAAGAGATGAGTTAAAGCGTGGATGTTGTTTTAATGCTTGTACTACAGCTTTCATAATAAAAACTAACGGAGTTAGTTTTACACCTTTGGCTTTTTGCTCTTGTCTAAATTCTTCCATTTGATCAATATTTACTTCATCAAATTGTGTTACATGTGGAATGTTTAACCAGCAGGCTGCAAGATGTTTGCCAGAAAGCTTGTTGATTCTAGATAACTCAAGTGTTTCTGTTTCACCAAATTTTGAAAAATCCACACTAGGTATTTTAGGTATAGCACTTCCAGCACCACCAGAGGTGATAATCCCTTTAACATAAGACTTAAGATCGGAATCAAGTACTCGACCTTTTTGCCCTGTGCCATTAACATTTGCTAAATCAACACCAAGTTCCCTAGCAAGTTTTCTAATAGAAGGTGAGGCGTGCGAATCGCCTTTAGTCATATTTGATTTAGTTTGATCAACGCCTATTTGTGTCTGAGCTTGTGCTTTGTTAGTTGTTGTCTGAGTAGTAGGCGTAGCTGGAGCACTTGTCTCTTGTGGTTTTTCTGCAGTAGTATTTGTATTACCTGAAGTGCTTGTTTCGATATCAAGTACATGATCACCTTGAGATACTTTATCTCCAAGTGAAATATTGATTGATTTAACAACTCCTGCAACAGGTGTTGGAATCTCCATTGAGGCTTTGTCGCTCTCTAAAGTTATTACACTGTCTTCTTCGTCTAACTCATCGCCAATATTTGCCAAAATTTCAATAACCTCGACTGCATCAAAATCACCAATATCTGGAACATTTACTGCAATAATTTCACTAGATGTTTGATTTTCTGCAGTTGAATCTTCTGTAGTTTCATCGGCATTATCAGCACCTGATTCTTCACCTTCTATGGATAAAATCAAAGATCCTTGTGATACTTTGTCTCCTAATGCTACGTGTATCTCTTTAATTATTCCTGATGCAGGAGAAGGTATTTCCATTGACGCCTTATCACTTTCTAAAGTAATCATGCTGTCATCTGTATCGATTGTGTCGCCAACGTTAACTAAAATCTCGATAATTTCAACTTCATCAAAATCACCAATATCAGGTAATTCTATTTTTTGTACACCAGACATAATACGAATTTCGCTAAATTTTAAAGTTGATAATTATCGCAAAATTAAGCCTTAAAAGGTGATAAATGTTAAAATGTTTTGTATCAATTTTTTTGGATATGACATTAATGTCTAATGCACTTAATACAAGTAATTTAAAAAAAACCTATGCTAATGACTTAGAAGCACTCAAAGGTATTGATTTAAGTATTAAAAAAGGTGATTTTTTTGCATTGCTTGGTAGCAACGGCGCTGGAAAAACCACAGCTATAGGTATTATTTGCGGGCTGTTAAATAAAACTTCTGGTGGTGTTGAGGTGTTCGGTCTAAATCAAGATTCACACGTTAATGAGATTAAAAGATTGATTGGACTTATGCCACAGGAGTTTAACTTTAACCCCTTTGAGCCAATTGAAGAAATACTTATTAATCAGGCTGGGTATCACGGCATAACAAGATCACAAGCACGTGAAAATGCAGAAGAGCTGCTTAAAAAAGTTGAGTTGTGGGATAAGCGCAAAGATATGGCAAAGTCATTATCTGGAGGCATGAAACGCCGACTTATGATGGCTAGAGCCCTTATACATAAACCTAAAATCTTAATCTTAGATGAGCCTACTGCTGGAGTTGATGTTGAAATTCGCAGATCAATGTGGGAATTTTTAACCGAACTTAATAATAACGGCTTAACCATTATTCTTACTACACACTATTTGGAAGAGGCTGAATCTTTGTGTAGAAATATTGCAATACTGGATAATGGCGAGATTGTTTCGCAAAGTCCAATGAAAGAGTTGTTGTCTAAAGTTTCACAACAAACTCTTATTCTTGAAAGTACTGAAATCTTACCAAAAGATATTAATATTGATGGTTTTGTTTGTACTAAGCTTGATGAACATTCAGTGCAAGTTATTGTAGATAAAGATTTGAGTATTACTGATGTGGTTGAGTCATTATCAGATCAAGGAGTAAAGGTTAAGCATATTCGTAGTGTGCAAAATCGACTTGAAACACTATTTTTATCTCTAACTTCAGGCGGTAATTAATTATGTGGATTGCATACAAAACTATAGTTATTAAAGAAATTTTAAGATTTTCAAGAATCTGGGTGCAGACTATATTCCCACCAATAATTACTACATCTTTATATTTATTAATATTTGGTGGGCTAATGGGTGAGAGGATTGGAGATATGCAAGGTGTTGACTATCTACACTTTATTGTTCCGGGTATTATTTTAATGACAGTTATTCAAAACTCTTATGCAAACACAGTATCTTCATTTTTCTTGGCAAAGTTTAACCATAGTATTGAGGAGTTGTTAGTATCACCAGTGCCAAACTGGGTAATTCTATTAGGATATATTTCAGGCGGTGTTGCTCGCGGTTTTGCAGTTGGAATTGGTGTGTTTATTGCTGTTAGTTTTTTTGTAGACTTACAAATTTATTCTTTTACTATTGCTTTAGCAACCTTTTTATTAACTGCAGTTTTGTTTTCTCTGGCAGGGTTTATTAATGCAGTATTTGCCCAATCATTTGATGATATTTCCATAGTTCCAACTTTTATACTTATGCCCATGACTTACTTAGGCGGTATGTTTTATAGTGTTGATATCTTGCCACAATTTTGGCAAGACGTAAGTAAATATAATCCGATTTATTATATGGTTGATAGCTTTAGAATGGGTTTTTTCGGCACCAGTACAACTGATTTCTCACAGTCTATGTTAGTTCTACTGGTTATGATTTTTATCCTAGCTTCAGCTGCTTTCTATTTGTTGAAAAAAGGTGTAAATATTAAGACTTAATTGAGTCTTCCTCTCCGGATATTATGCGTTTAATGTTGCTTTTATGAGTAAAGAAAATCCATATGCAAATAAGAGCAATTGTATAAGTCGCATCAAGTTTATTAGTTATCAAATATACATATAGCGGTGTAAGTAGTGTTGCTATAAGTGCTGAAAGCGATGATATTTTTAATACCTTAGCAACGAATAACCAAGTAGTAATAAATGCTAAACCTATAAGATAGTTAAGTGCAAGCAGGCTACCAATAAAAGTTGCAACACCTTTACCGCCCTTAAAGCCAAAAAATATTGGATATACATGGCCTAAAAATGCCGCTAAGGCAATTAAGGCTAATTCTTGCTCTGCAAATCCAAGATTAAATCCTATAAACACTGGGATAAAGCCTTTTAAGCCATCACCAATTAAAACGGTTGCTGCAGCTTTTTTACCGCCAATGCGCAATACATTTGTAGCGCCAGGATTGTTTGACCCTTGGGTTCTAGGATCTGGCAAATTAAGAATTTTACAAACAATTATTGCTGCTGAAACTGAGCCAATTAGATAGGCACAAATAATTAGAATTGGTAACATACGATACTTATTAAGTAAATATTAGAGCTATTTTATATGGATATTGTATTTATACAAGGATTAAAAATTGACACAGTAATTGGCATTTACGATTGGGAGCGAGAAATTCGCCAAGATATAGTTTTGGATATTGAAATGTCGGCTGATATTAAAAAAGCCAGTGAGACTGATCATATTGATCAAGCACTTAATTACAAGGCAGTTTCTAAAAGATTAATAGAATTTGTTAAAAACAGTGAATTTCAACTAGTAGAAACCTTGGCAGAGAAAATTTGCGAAATAATTATAGGTGAGTTTAATGTTGAGCAAGTAAAGCTTACTCTTAACAAAGGCGAGGCTGTAACTGGGGCAGATGGTGTTGGTGTGATTATAAAAAGATCAAAAAATGGCTAAAATCCATATAAATATCGGTTCAAATCAAGATCGTGAAACCAATATATTGACTGCGATTGACATGCTGCGCCTTAATTTTACTGATATTGAAATTTCCGATATTTTTGAATCTCCTGCACAGGGGTTTGATGGCGATGATTTTTATAATATTGGTATTAATGCCACGACAAATATTAGTGCTCAAGATACAGGCGGGGTGTTAAAAAATATAGAAGAAAAAATTGGCAGAGATCGAACTCAGCCTAAATTTTCATCTAGAAATATTGACCTAGATTTAGTGTTTTATGATGATTTAATTGATGATGATTTAAACCTACCTAGAGATGATATACTGCAATATGCTTTCGTTTTAGCGCCATTAGTACAATTAAATCATCAAATGATTCATCCACTTGAAAACAAAAGTTTTGCAAAGCTTTGGGAAGAGTTTCAAAGTGAAAATGAATTTAAGTTAGAGCAGTATAATAACAATAAATTATTGGAGATATAAAATGAAAATAATCAAATTTTTTACTATTGTGTTTTTATCTTTTCATCTAGGTTTAGCTAGTGCAGAAACTGATGATGATATTGAAAGTATTGATATTGTTGCAGGTAGAGATTATTTAGAAATTAGCAATCCAGTTGCAACCACTACTGGAGACAAGGTCGAGGTAAAAGAATTTTTTTGGTATTTTTGCTCACATTGTTTTGAGGCGGAGCCATATTTAAATGCATGGCTTAAAACCATGCCGGATACTGCTGAATTTATCCACCAACCAACTATCTTTAGAGACAATTGGAAAAATGGAGCAGTTTTTTATTATGCTCTTGAAGAGCTTGGCGAGCTAGATAGATTGCACGGCAGGTTGTTTGATGCAATTCACATACATAAAACCCCACTTATTGATTTGGATGATTTTGTATCTTGGTTGGTTGACAATGGAGTTGATGAAAAGAAGGCCAACGCTGCTGTTAAATCATTCTCGGTGCGTATAAAAGTTAATAAAGCCGCCCTTGCAACAAGAAAATATCCACTTGAAGGTGTACCAACAATTGTGGTTAATGGCAAATATCTAACTGACGCTAATCATGCTGGTGGAAAAATAAGAATGTTTAAAGTCGTTGATTATTTGATTAATAAAGAATCAAAGAAATAAGTGAATGATACTGTTTTAGTTATATCTGGCCTTGACCCTACTGGAGGGGCTGGAATTGCTGCTGACATTGAAACAATTAATCAATTTGGTTTAACCCCACTGCCTTTAGTAACAGCACTTACTATTCAAAATACTGATTCAGTTAAAGCTGTCAATGAAGTTGATAGCGATACACTATTTGCTCAATTTGAGCATCTTCATAGTGATGTTGATATTACCAGTGTTAAGATAGGGATGCTGTGTTCAGAATCTCAGGTTGAGATAGTTAAGAAAATTTTAAAAAATATTGATGATAAGTTTGTAGTTCTTGATCCAATAATAAACTCATCTACTAATGATTCTTTGTTTGATAGCTCGGCAGTTAATAAGCTAAGAAACGAGCTATTACCACTTGTAGATTTAATCACTCCTAATGTTGCAGAGCTTAAAGATCTTGCGCCAAATCTTAATGAACTGGATGCGATTAAAACATTGCCGTGTAAGTATGTTTTACTTACTACAACGGATACATCTGTTGATGAAGTTGAGCATAGACTTTATATAGACAAAAAGTTAAGTGATAGTTTTGTATATAACAAACTACCAGGCAACTATCACGGTTCTGGCTGTACTTTAGCAAGTAGCATAAGTGCTTTAGTTACATCTGGTGTTGATGTCAGTGTTGCATGTAAGCGTGCACTTGACTACACTTATCAAAGTTTATTAAACGCAAAGACTATTGGTAAAATGCAATTTAACCCTAATAGGCAACAGGCATAAACACATGAGTTTTATTAACAATTGGTTACGAAAAGACATACAAGATATTAACGCATATCACGTTCCAAGTGCAGATGGCATGGTTAAGCTAGATGCTATGGAGTCGCCATTCCCTTTGCCTGATGATTTGATCGGACAATATCTTGCTTATATAGCTGATCAAGAGATAAATAGATACCCAGATCCAACAGCAGAGAATCTAACTAGCACTCTACGCAAGCTAATGAAAATCAGCGATGATCACGGGGTTTTACTCGGCAACGGTTCAGATGAATTAATCCAGTTGCTAGCTCTTGCTTGTGATTCCGGGGATACGATATTAAGTGTTGAGCCATCATTTGTAATGTATGAGATGATTGCTAAATTTACTCATCTTAATTATCAAGGGTTAAGGCTCGATTCTAATTACGAGCTAGATGTTGATGAGTTTTTATCAATAATTGGTAGTACTAAGCCAAAAATTATTTTTATTGCTTATCCTAATAATCCAACTGGAAACAGCTTTAAGCGTAGCGATATTGAAAAAATAATCAATACATCAGATGCTTTGGTAGTGCTAGATGAGGCTTATTACGCATATGCTAATGATAGTTTTTTAAGCGATATTGACAAGTACGACAATTTAGTAGTACTTAGAACAATATCTAAAATCGGTTTCGCTGGTTTGCGCCTAGGCTTGTTAATTGCAAATAAAGATACTGCATGCGAATTAGATAAATTGCGCTTGCCGTACAATATCAACACTCTTACTCAAACAAGTGCAAATTTTTTACTTAAACAGCAAGACGAAATTAATAAAAATGCTCAGATTATTATCGATGAAAGAGAAAAGTTACTTGCAAGTTTGGATAGTATGGAGGAGCTAAGTGTATATCCATCACAGGCTAATTTTATTTTATTTAAAACTGCGCAGGCACAAGAGTTGTTTGATTACTTAAAAGATAATAATATTTTGATTAAAAATCTAACATCCGCCCCAGGTTTATCTAACTGTTTGCGTGTAACTGTTGGGTCTATTGAGCAAAATAAACTGTTTGTTGATTTGGTGAATAATTTTTATGATTAGCAGTACAGAATTAGACGAATATTGTAAAAACTATCTTGAAGTAGCTAGGTTTGATGATTACTGCCCTAACGGTTTGCAAATTGAAGGCAAGAGAGAGATAAATAAGATTATTGCCGGTGTAAGTGCTAATCAAGCATTGATTGATAGGGCTATTGATGAAAATAC
>CAYOFV010000027.1:0-14794 GCA_964403565.1 uncultured Piscirickettsiaceae bacterium
AATTTGGTGGAGATGGCGGGAATCGAACCCGCGTCCGAAAACCTTCAGTCAAAGAGTCTACATGCTTAGTAGGGTCTATTAGTTTAACTATCTACCACCCGACCAACAGGGATGTAGTAGCGATTTCAGTTAGGTTTTAACCCTGTCGCCCTGAACATACAACAGTGGCGAGTCTGCTAATCGACCCCTATCTAAGAGACACAGACAATCTCAAAGGAGGGGCTAGCATTAAGCTGCTAGAGCGTAGTTGTCTTCGTTTGCAACTATCTTTTTAAAGAACGTTTTTACGAGCTATCTTTATCCTCGACATGCATCCTTGAGATCCAACTCCTCGTCGAAGCCATGTCATCCCCAGGGGCGCGAATTATAGCACCATTTTTTATTGTAACATTAATTACTTATAGGCTATTTATGCAATTGCAAGTTATTTAATAGTAACGCGTGCAAACTTACGCTTACCAACTTGATATACTGCCTCGCCAGCTTCTGGTTCTAGATTGCGATCAGTGATTTTTTCACCATCTATTTTTGCAGCACCTTGTTTGATCATTCTAAAGGCATCTGAAGTCGAGTTAACAAGTCCTGCGTCTTTTAACAAGTTGGCAATACGGATACCTTGGTCAAAAGTAAACTCATCCATCTCATCAGGAATTTGGTTTTTACTAAAGCGATTGATAAAGTTTTGTTGCGCTTGTTGAGCAGCTTCTTGAGAGTGAAAGCGAGTAATAATTTCATCAGCTAGACGGAATTTGATATTTCTTGGATTCTCGCCATTACTCACTTCTTCTTTCCAGCTTGCAATAGTTTCAAGTGATTCAAAACTAAGTAGCTCAAGATAACGCCACATTAAATCATCCGAAACTGACATAATTTTGCCAAACATGTCATCTGGAGCATCGTAAATGCCGATATAGTTGTTTAAAGATTTCGACATTTTTTGTACGCCATCCAAGCCTTCTAAGATTGGCATAGTTAGAATTACTTGCTGTTCTTTACCTGCATTTTTTTGCAATTCACGACCCATTAGTAGGTTGAATTTTTGATCTGTGCCACCAAGTTCAACATCTGATTCAAGTGCTACAGAATCGTAACCTTGGATTAACGGATATAAAAATTCATGAATTGAAATTCCTTGACCTGATTTATAACGCTTGGAAAAATCATCACGCTCAAGCATTCTGGCAACTGTTTGTTGAGAGGCGAGTTTAATCATATCAGCTGATGACATTTGGCTCATCCACTGTGAGTTAAAGACTACAGTAGTTTTGTCTTTATCTAGGATTTTAAAAACTTGATCTTGGTAAGTTTTAGCATTTTCTTTAACTTGATCTTCAGTAAGTGGTGGTCGCGTAGCGCTTTTGCCAGTTGGATCGCCAATCATGCCAGTGAAATCACCGATTAAAAATAGGATTTCATGTCCAAGGTCTTGCAATTGTTTAAGCTTATTAATAAGCACTGTATGCCCAAGGTGTAAATCTGGAGCAGTTGGATCAAAACCAGCTTTAATGCGTAATGGTTGGTTTTTTTCTAATTTTTTCTTTAGTTCGTCAAGTGGCAATATTTCATCAGTACCACGCTGAAAAACAGCTAATGTTTGTTTAATGTTCATTTTTTTTTGTTTTTAAGGTCTAGTGTGTCCGTTGCCAAGGACAATAAATTTTTGTGAAGTTAGGCCTTCAAGTCCCACAGGTCCGCGCACATGGAATTTATCTGTACTAATTCCAATTTCAGCTCCAAGACCATACTCAAAGCCATCGGCAAAACCAGTTGAGGCATTAATCATAACTGAAGAAGAATCAACCTCAGATAAAAAGCGTCTGCCAGTAGTATAGTTTTCAGTGATTATGGACTCAGTGTGGCCAGATCCATGTTTTTCGATATGATCAAGAGCCTCGCTCATGGTGTCAACAATTTTAATTGATAAAATTGCAGCAAGATATTCTGTATCCCAATCTTCGTCAGTTGCAGGAGTTATCTGTTTTGATAGACTCATAGTTTTTTCACAACCTCTAAGCTCAACACCTTTGGCTATAAACTCAGAGATAAGCTCAGGCAAAACCCTACCTGCGCTAGACGCATGTACTAATAAAGTTTCAGTTGCATTGCATACTCCATAGCGACGAGTTTTAGCATTAAAGGCAACGTCAATGGCTTTTTGTGTGTCAGCATCCTTATCAATATAAGTATGGCAAACTCCATGCAAATGTTTAATAACTGGAACTTTTGCACTATTGGATATAGCTTCAACTAAGCCTTTACCGCCTCGTGGAATAATAGCGTCAACATAGTCACTTGCTTTAACAAGTTCGGTTACTGCTTGCCTGTCAGTTGTATCGATAAGTTGTACAGAGTTTTCATCAAGACCAGCGTCAATTAGACCGTCTTTAACGCAAGCATAAAGCGCAAGATTAGAATGAATAGCTTCTGAACCGCCACGCAGAATTGCACCATTGCCTGATTTTAAGCATAGTGCTGTTGCGTCAATTGTTACATTTGGGCGTGATTCATAAATAATACCCATAACCCCTAGAGGAACGCGCATTTTGCCAACTTGGATGCCACTTGGACGGTATTTAAGATCGGTAATTTCACCAATTGGATCTGGCAGTGATGCAATTTGCTCAAGACTTTCAATAATCCCGTCAATTCTAGAATCATCAAGCATTAATCTATCAAGTAATGCATCGTTAAGACCGTTGGCTTTGCCATGATTCAGGTCTTGCTGGTTAGCACTGATAATATTAGATCTGTTTGCATTAATGTTCTTAGCTATGTTGATAAGAGCATTGTTTTTATCTTGGGTAGTTGCGCTTCTAAGTTTTTTAGCTGCACGGCGCGCACCTTTTCCCAGTGTTGTAATTAAATTTTCTATTGAGTCCATTGCCCTTTCCCAGAAATAGTTAGTAGTAGAGATTGAATCTCATCAATAACATCTAAATTATCCATACCTTTGATCGAACGGTCAATACGCCCAAGAGATAAAAGCATTTTCTGTAGGTGTTGATATGAGAAGCGCTTTAGTACACTTGCGGTCATTGATTTTTTAGAACTCCAAACTCTGTGGCTTTGCATAACCGAGTCAACATTATTAACTTGTTTGAGTTCAATAGCCATTGTAATTAATGAATTAAGCTGCTGATAAAGTGAAAAACTAATCTTAATTGGCATTGAGCTATCGTCTTTAAGGGTATTGAATATTTTTAAAACCTGATTACTATCACCCATCATTGCAGAATCAATCAGACCATAAATTGAGTATTTAGATTGCTCGCTTATTTGAGATAGATATTCGGTAGTATCCACATCACCATCTGGGTAAGCCATTTTGAGTTTTTCAATTTCTTGCATTGAGGCAAGTAAATTACCCTCAGTTGAATTGGCAATTGCTTCAGCTACAGATTTTTTAGCCTTAAGGCCAGCGCTAGCCATATGGTTTGCTATCCATCCTGCAAGATGATCAAGGCTAACTTCAAAATGCTGGACTATGTTGCCAAATTGATCTAGAGTTTTGAACCACTTGCTTTTTTGCTGCGCCATATCAAGCTTGCCAGTTGATACAATAAGCAAAATGTCGTTATTTAAATTATCTACTATATCACTTAGTGCTTTAGATCCTTTAACGCCAATTTTCCCAGTAGTTAATCGTAGATGAATTATGCGTTTTGGTGAAAATAAAGATGTATTTGCTAGCTCTGTATATACTTGATTCCAGTCAAAATTACCATCAACATCAAAGGTGGTTTTTTCGTCAAAACCTTGCTCTCTACCATGATTGGTAATTTGTGTAATGCTTTGATCTACAAGCAGAATCTCTGCGCCAAAGACTAGATAAATAGAGCCAAAATTATCAGTTAGATGAGCATCAAGGGCTAATGCTTTAATTTTCATCTAGTTTGGATAGTCTTCTTAGAAGTTTTTTAATAATACTTGAGCGAATTTGCGAATAAGCTTGTTCAATTTGCAGTCTATCAGCTTGTGATGAGCTCATTTTGCTAAGATGTTTATTTGCACTTAGTTCTTGAGATAATAACAATTCATTTTTTCTATTTGTTACTTTAACATCAACACTAATACCAAGTGTGTAGCTATTTGCCTTGCCAGCAGATGTGTATGAAGATGTTTGTTTAGTTTGTTTTTCAGCGCCAATTTCAATAGTTAAGTTTTGAGCTAAATCTTGATCAAATTTTTTCTTTAGTTCATTAGCAAAAATATTATCACCACTAGTTACTATGTTTGCATTAACAGCTAGATTTTTATATGGCGTATGAAAACCACACGAGCTAAGCATTGCAACGGTAATTAAAGTAACTAAAAGCTTAATTTTTTTCATAATTTTTTAACTAGTGTTTTTAAGTATAAGAATTATGACAGATTTTACAATTATTGTGGCTTTAAAGCTTGAAAAATACCCAGTTGTCCCATATATAGCTATGCAATAGGGTATAGTTATGCGTCTTATTTAGGATTTTATTAAAATATGTTTAAAAATTTATTACTTTGGCTTGTGCTAGGCAGTGTTTTAGCATCTATTTTTAGCCAGTTTGAAATTGATGGTAAGAAAAACGATATTACTTATACTCAGTTTATTCAAAGCGTTAAACAAGGCGATGTTTCTCAGGTAACTTTAGCTGGTAATAATATTAGCGGTATTGGCGCTGGTGGCGAGCAGTTTTCTACATATTCTCCTGGCGATCTTGGCCTTATGGGAGATCTTTTAGATAACGGTGTAAATGTTATTGCTACACCACCTGAAAAGGAAGGTTTCTTTAAACAGCTTATTATTTCACTAGCACCGATATTATTATTAATTGGTGTAATTTTGTACACTATGAAAGGTACAACTGGAGCTATGGGTGGTAAAAATCCAATGAGTTTTGGTAAGTCGAAGGCTAGGCTAATTACTAAAGACGAATCTAACGTTACTTTTGAAGATGTTGCTGGTGTTGATGAAGCAAAAGAAGATGTTGCTGAGCTGGTAGATTTCTTATCTAACCCTGGTAAATTTACTAAAGTTGGCGGTAAGATTCCGAAAGGCGTACTGATGCTTGGCCCTCCAGGAACTGGTAAAACTTTACTTGCAAAAGCAATTGCTGGTGAAGCAGAAGTTCCATTTTTCTTTATCTCTGGTTCTGATTTTGTAGAGATGTTTGTAGGTGTTGGTGCATCACGAGTGCGTGATATGTTTGAACAAGCTAAGAAAAATGCACCTTGTATTATCTTTATTGACGAGATTGATGCGGTTGGTCGTCAGCGTGGAGCTGGAATGGGCGGCGGTCATGACGAGCGCGAACAAACATTAAACCAAATGCTAGTTGAAATGGATGGCTTTGAGGGCTCTGAAGGAATTATCGTAATTGCCGCAACTAACAGACCAGATGTACTAGATCCTGCATTGTTGCGTCCAGGTAGATTTGATCGTCAAGTTATGGTTGGTTTGCCTGATATTAATGGTCGTGATGCAATTTTAAAAGTACATATGCGCAAGCTACCAATTGCTAAAAACGTTAGGTCAATTAATATTGCTAAAGGTACTCCGGGTTTTTCTGGTGCTGATCTTGCAAATCTATGTAATGAGGCTGCACTTGTTGCCGCTGGCAAGGATAAAAAACTTGTTGGCATGCAGGAATTTGAAAAAGCTAAAGATAAGATTATGATGGGCTCTGAGCGCAAAACCATGGTTATGGATGAAGCCGAGAAAGAAATGACAGCTTATCATGAGGCTGGACATGCAATTGTTGGTCGTCTAGTGCCTGAGCACGATCCAGTATATAAGGTTAGTATTATTCCTAGAGGCAGAGCTCTTGGTGTAACTATGTTCTTACCAGAGAAAGATTCATATAGTGTATCTAAGCGCAAACTTAACTCGCAAATTGCAGCTCTATATGGAGGGCGTATTGCAGAAGAGATAATTTACGGCCCAGATTCTGTAACTACAGGCGCAAGTAATGATATTGAGCGCGCAACTGAGATTGCTCATAAGATGGTAAAACATTGGGGTATGTCAGATGTATTAGGCCCTCAAGCCTATGGCGAAGATGATGGCGAAGTATTCTTAGGTAAACAAGTAACTAAACATAAGCATATTTCTGAAGATACGTTTAAAGATGTAGATTCTGAGATTAAAAAAATCGTTGATACTAATTACGATATTGCAACCAAAATATTAAAAGAAAATACTGATATTTTGCACGCTATGGCTAAGGCTTTGGTTGAGTATGAAACTATTGATAAAGGCCAAATAGACGATTTGATGGATCGTAAAGATATGCGTGAAGCTGCAGTTATTGTTGATTCAGACGTTGTTTCTACTGAACTTGGATCTGGCGTTGATGTAGATGTTGATAGTGACAGCTCGGATTCTGATGACAAGCCAGTTGATGGCGATCCAAAAATAGTTTAGTTTATTAAATCGTAGTCAATATGGCTATACAAAATCCAAATCCTAGAATAATGGGCGTACTTAATGTTACGCCCGATTCGTTTTCTGACGGTGGTAAATATATAAGTTTTGATTCTGCTATGGAACAAGTAAAATTTATGCTTGCCCATGGCGCTGATATTATTGATATTGGTGGCGAGTCAACACGACCTGGAGCTCCTGAAGTTGCAGAAGAGGAGGAGTTATCCCGCGTTATTCCAATAGTTAAAGCAATAAAATCAAAATTAGATATTGCTGTTTCGGTAGATACATCCAAACCTATGGTTATGAAACAAGCCATTGAAGCCGGCGCTGATATTATCAACGATGTATGCGCTCTGCAAAATGATGGATCAATTGAGGCTGTAAGTGATTCTGAGGTAGATATTTGTCTTATGCATATGCAAGGATCACCAAGAACCATGCAGAATAGTCCAACTTATAATGATGTTGTAGACGATATTAAAGCATTCTTTGCTGAAAGGCTTGATGCTTGCAACAAGGCTGGAATAAAACATAATAGATTAATTTTAGATCCTGGGTTTGGCTTTGGCAAAACCTTAGAACATAACATTGAAATACTTAAAAGGCTTGATGAGCTTAAAGCCTTTGGCTTGCCTGTATTAGCAGGATTGTCGCGCAAATCAATGATTGGTGCAATGCTTGGCGATAGGGCAGTTAACGGCAGAGTAACAGGTAGTGTAATTGGGGCTATAATAGCATATAAAAATGGTGCAGATATTTTGCGTGTGCATGATGTCTTAGAAACCAAAGATGCAATAGATATTTGGAATAGAGTAGATGGCTAATTTTTTTGGAACTGATGGTATTCGAGGTAAAGTTGGAGAACATCCAATAACTGCTGATTTTTTCTTAAAAATTGGTTGGGCAGTTGGTTCTGTACTTGCAGCCAAAGGCAAATCAAGTGTAATAATTGGCAAAGATACGCGAGTATCCGGATATATATTTGAATCTGCCCTTGAGGCAGGATTTTTATCTGCAGGTGTTGATGTTGGTATGCTTGGGCCTATGCCAACTCCGGCAATTGCATATCTAACAAAAGCATACAACGCTAATGCAGGTGTAGTTATTAGTGCGTCTCATAATCCTTTTTATGACAATGGCGTAAAGTTTTTCTCAGCTGATGGCTTAAAACTTAGTGATGAAGATCAGGCAGAGATTGAGAAAAAATTATCTGAGCCAATGCAAAGTGTTGATTCGTCAAATTTAGGCAAGGCTAGAAGACATGAGCAACCGCTTGGCAGATATATTGAATTTTGTAAATCAACATTTGAGCATTCAGCCAATCTGAGAGGATTAAATATTATTGTTGATTGTGCAAATGGCGCAACTTATCACATAGCTGAGTGTGTATTTAAAGAGCTTGGAGCAAATGTTAGTATTATTAATAATAATCCTGATGGCTTTAATATTAACCAAAATTGTGGAGCAACTGATACAAAACAATTGCAACAAGCTGTAATTAACGAAAAAGCTGATTTAGGTATTGCTTTTGATGGCGATGGCGATCGCGTAATGATGGTCGATGCAAATGGTGAGCTAGTTGATGGCGATGAGTTAGTGTTTATATTGGCTAGTGCTTGGCATGAAGATGGCAGACTAGATAGCAATACTGTTGTAGGTACAAAAATGACAAACCTTGGCATGCGTCATGCTTTAAGAGGTTTGGGAATTGAGTTTATTGAAGCTGATGTTGGTGATCGTTTTGTAATGGAAAAAATGCAAGAAAATGGATCTGTACTTGGTGGAGAAGGTTCTGGGCATATCATTTGTTTAAATAAAACTTCTTCTGGCGACGGTATAGTTGCTGCTTTGCAAGTGCTTGAAGTATTGGCAAAAACAAAATCTAGCTTGTCTGCACTTAAACAAAAAATGAGTAAGTATCCACAAGTTTTAATAAACGTTAAAGTTAAAGAAAAAATAGATATAGAAAACCATAATGAGCTCAATCTTGCCATACAAGAGGTGGAGCAAGAACTAGGTGATGAAGGCAGAGTGCTAATTCGAGCATCTGGCACAGAGCCACTAATTCGAGTTATGGTTGAAGCTAAAGATAAAGACATAACTCAATCTAGCGCAGAGAAACTTGCTAAAGTTCTAAGCTAATGAGTTTTGATAGTACTACTATAGTACTAACAGCTCTAATTTTTCTTTGGGCTGGGTTTGTCCGTACTGGACTGGGATTTGGTGGCGCCGCACTTGGTTTACCATTAATGTTGATTTTAGGCGGAACCCCGCTTTTTTGGCTGCCTTTGATTGGCGTTCATTTATTATTTTTTTCCTCACTTACTTTATCAAAATCAATAAAAAAAGTTGATTGGAAATATTTAAAGCACTCACTTACATGGATCATCCCGCCAACATTAATTGGTGTTGCAGGTCTGCTTAGCTTGCCTGATAAGGTGGTGATAGTTTTTATTTATTCAATTACAATTTTTTATGCAACCACTTGGGTGTTTAATCAAAAAATCACCTCGCATAAGTCATGGGTTGATAAATTACTGCTTGTATTTGGTGGTTATGTTGCAGGTACATCTCTTACTGGAGCTCCACTTATAGTTGCGGTATATATGCGCCATGTGGCAAAGGAATATCTGCGTAATACTCTTTTTGTACTTTGGTTTATATTGGTTAGTATTAAGATGATTACCTTTGTTGCAATGGGGGTAGAGATTGACTGGATGCTTGCTATATACCTAATTCCTGTTGCAGCTATTGGACACGTTATTGGCCTTAAAACTCATGACAAAATAATAGCTAATGATCAGCTGTTTAAAAAGTGGATTGGATCAGCACTTTTATTAATAAGTTCGTTCGGACTTTTAAAGTTGTTTTTGAGTTAAAATTATTGCCATGAATGAGTATGTACTAATTCTTGTAAGCACCATATTGGTTAATAACTTTGTACTTGTAAAGTTCTTAGGATTGTGTCCATTTATGGGTGTATCCAAAAAAGTAGAAACTGCAATAGGTATGGGTTTTGCTACTACTTTTGTTTTGACATTGGCTAGTATTTCAAGTTATTTAATTAATACCTATATCCTTATTCCATTTGAGATGGAATATTTACGCACTATTGCCTTTATTGTAACTATTGCTGGAGTAGTAGGCTTTACTGAACTATTGGTAAATAAAACCTCGCCAGTGCTTAAGCAATCTCTTGGTGTATTTTTACCGCTTATTACTACTAATTGCGCCGTGCTTGGTGTGGCATTACTTAATGTTACTGAAGATAATGGATTCTTGGCATCGATAGTATATGGCTTTGGTGCTGCAGTTGGATTTTCTTTTGTATTAGTATTATTTTCATCAATGCGTGAGAGAATTGATAGCGCTAATGTTCCTGGGCCATTTAAAGGCGCTCCAATTGCACTTATTACTGCTGGACTGATGTCAATGGCATTTATGGGATTTGCAGGGTTGGCATAGTGCTTGAACAGGTTTTAGTATTTTCAGCTTTAGCGCTTGGATTGGGAATAATCTTGGGCTACGGAGCAATCCGTTTTAAAGTTGAGGGTAATCCACTAGTAGACCAAATAGATAGCCTTTTGCCACAAACTCAATGCGGACAATGTAACTTTCCTGGATGTAGGCCGTATGCAGAAGCAATTGCCAATGGCGAAGCTGAAATAAACCAATGCCCGCCAGGCGGACAAGAAGGTGTTGATAGTATTGCAGAGTTGCTTGGTGTTGAGACTATAGAATTAAATGCCGAACATGGAGATACAAAAGAAGACCACGTGGTCTATGTTGATGAGCAGATGTGTATTGGTTGTACACTTTGTATTCAAGCATGCCCAGTTGATGCTTTTGTTGGTTCGTCAAAAGTTATGACCACAGTTATTGAAAAAGAGTGCACAGGATGCGATTTATGTATTCCTGTGTGCCCAGTTGATTGCATTCATGAAAAAGTTATAAAGCCTACTTTAGGAACATACGTGCCAGATCTTATGGAGTTGAGAAATGTCTGAGTTTGGCTTTAAGGGTGGTATCCATATTCCAAATCCATATCCGGTTAATAAGCCGAAGATAAGACAGGTTAAGCCGCCTGAACAAGCAGTATTGTTATTACAACAGCGTGTTGGTGGTGAGGCTAAGCCGTGCGTTAAAGTGGGCGACAAAGTGTTAACTGGTCAAGTTATTGCAAAAACAACGAGTAAATTTCCAACTCATGTTCATGCTTCAATTTCTGGTGTTATTTCAGCAATTGAGAAACGACCAATTCCACACCCTTCGGGAATTGATGCAATGTGTATAGTGATAGACTCTGACGGTAAAGACGAGTGGATTGATATTGCAAAATGTGAAGACTTTATCAATTGCACTCCCGAAGAAGTAATTACAAGAATTGCAGAGGCTGGCATTGTTGGCATGGGCGGGGCAGGATTTCCAACTCATGCAAAAATATCTAATGCACAAGGCGCTAAAACCCTAATAGTTAACGCAACTGAGTGTGAGCCAGGAATTATGTGTGATGATTCTCTTATACAAGAATACCCTCGGGAAGTTATACGTGGAACCGAAGTTTTAATGCATGCTTGCGGAGCAAAGGATGCAATTGTAGCTATTGAGGATGACAAACAAGAGGCATTTAACTCGCTACTATTGTATAACTTTAATGACCGTATAACCATTAAACAAATTCCAACAAAATATACATCTGGAGCTGAAAAATTATTAATCAAATCATTGCTTAATATTGAGATACCGTCTGGCGAATATGCATCCGATTATGGGGTATTGTGTCAAAATGTTGGAACAGTAAAGGCAATACATGATGCGGTAATTGACAACAAACCTCTAATCTCAAGAGTTGTTACAGTTACTGGGTCGGCTGTTAATGAGCCACGTAATTATGAAGCAAGATTAGGCACTTCTTTCGCATCAGTTGTTGAGCAGTCAAAACCTGATGGCAATAAACATCACATACGTATGGGCGGAATGATGATGGGAGTTGATATACCAAATTCTGAGTACTCAATTTGTAAGATTACTAATTGTATCTTTGTAAATGATTATGAGCCAAGACCAGAAGCAAAAGAATGTATTCGTTGTTCATCATGTGCTCAAGTTTGTCCGGTCAATTTATTGCCACAACAGCTGTATTGGTACGCTAAGAGTGAAAATATTGAAAAAGCAAATGATTATAATTTGGGTGATTGTATAGAATGTGGGTGTTGCGCATATGTTTGTCCAAGCAACATTCCTTTATCAGAATATTTCATTTTTGCTAAAGCCTTAAGTAGAAAGCTTGAACGCGAAGATGAAAGAACTAATGCCGCAAGAAAGCGCTTTGAATTTAAAGAGTACAGGGTTGAGCGCAATAAACGCGAACGCGCTGAAATGATGGCTGCTAAGAAAAAAGCTTTAAAAGCAAAGATGGCAAAAGACAAAGAAAAGAATGGCGAAAACAAAGATAAAATTGCAGCAGCAATGGATCGTGTAAACAAAGCCAAAAAGGATAAGAAAGATGCGGATGCATAATGATAATTTAACTACTAACCAAGTAATGCGCCAAGTAATTTATGCATTAATGCTCGGTGTAGTTGCGCATTTTTATTTTTATGGATTTGGTGTTGTTGTACAAATATTTTTGGCAGTTTTAACAGCTATTACTGCTGAAGCGCTAATACTAAAAATTCGCAAAATACCTATAGCGCCATCTATAAGCGATGGCTCGGCAATACTTAGTGCAGTTCTACTTGCTATAGCTATTCCGTCAATAGCCCCTTGGTGGATTATTGTTGTAGGGGTAGGGTTTGCGATAGTATTTGGCAAACAATTGTATGGAGGGCTAGGTAACAATCCATTTAACCCAGCAATGCTAGGCTATGCATTTTTACTTATCTCATATCCTTTGCAGATGACTTCATGGCAATCATCATTTATTGATTTATCAACTAGTTTTGATATTATTTTTAATTATGCAAATATAGATGGTTATACTGGCGCAACCCGATTAGATGATATTAAAACTTCAATTGCATTGGGCAAGTCTTTTTCAGAAATAAATATTGCATCTATTGAGGCTCTAGTTATAAATATCGCATTCTTATTGGGTGGTTTGTATTTATTAGCAAGAAAGGTGATTTTTTGGCATATTCCAGTTAGTTTTTTAGCAGGAATAGCTATTATATCTTCGTTGTTGTATTTAACTGATTCAAGTGTGTATTTAGCGCCAAATTCTCATCTACTACTTGGTGGAACAATGCTAGGTGCGTTTTTTATTGCAACCGATCCAGTAACTGCAGCCACAACTAAAAAAGGCAGAATTATATACGGCCTATTAATCGGCGTTCTAATTGTTGTTATTCGTACCTTTGGCGGTTACCCAGATGCAATTGCATTCTCGATACTGTTAATGAATATCACTACTCCTTTAATTGATTACTATACTCGTGATCGAGTATTTGGCAGGTAGGCATTATGCATCCAGTAATTAAATCAGGATTATTATTGTTTGTTTTTACTATTATTAGTATTTTCTTTGTTGCGAGTACACAAACCAATACTAAGGATCTAATTAAGCATAACCAAGAACAGTTGTTAATTAAGCGCTTGGGTGAGCTTGTATCAGGATATGACAATAATATTGTAGCCGATAGATATAAAAAGACAATCAACTTGCATAACATCAAACAAGAGGTGAGTATTTTTCCAGCGAAGAAAAATAATAAGGTTTTTGCATATTTAATAGAGCACGTATACCCAAATGGATATAGTGGAGATATTCGCTTACTTACTGGTTTTGATACCAATTTTAAGCTTTTAGGCGTAAGAGTAATAGCACATAAAGAAACTCCAGGATTGGGGGATAAAGTCGAAACAAAAAAATCTAGCTGGATTAAACAGTTCAGTGGGTTATCGTTAAGTAATCCAGATAAAAGAGAGTGGAAAGTAAAGCGTGACGGTGGTCATTTTGATCAGTTTACTGGTGCAACTATTACTCCACGTGCAATTGTTAGTGCTACTTATCAAGTTCTAGATTTATTCAGCAAGCAAGGCTTGCTGAATAATAAATAAAAAATGTTACTAAGTGATTTTGATTTTGATCTGCCGAAATCTTTAATTGCACAAAACCCTCCAAAAAATAGAACAGATTCTCGACTTTTAGTCGCACAATCGCCAATTATCGATGCAAAATTTGCCAATATAGGTGATTTTTTACAAGAGGGTGATTTATTGGTAATGAATAATACCAAGGTAATACCTGCAAGATTATTTGGCAATAAGACATCTGGAGGCAAGGTTGAAATAATGCTTGAGCGTCTGTTAAATGACGTTCAAGTATTGGCCATGATAAGGGCATCTAGAGCTCCGAAAATAGGGTCTGAGATAATTCTAGAAAATAATGAAAAAGTTAAGGTTTTGGATAAAAATGCAAGTTTTTATACTCTTGAGTTTGCAACGGATTCATTGGTAAATTTACTTGAAGATATTGGTCATATACCACTGCCGCCATATATTGAACGCTCAGATAAAGATGAAGATCAAACGCGCTATCAAACAGTATATGCAAAACATAGTGGAGCGGTTGCAGCGCCTACCGCAGGATTGCATTTTGATGATGATTTAATAAATGCGTTAAAGAAAAAAGGTGTTGACACGGCTTTTGTTACCTTGCATGTGGGTGCAGGTACTTTTCAGCCAGTAAAGGTTGAAAATATTACTACACATAAAATGCACAGTGAGTATTATGAAATTGATCAAGAAACTGTAGATAAAATCAACCAAACTAAAGCTAAAGGTGGGCGAGTGATTGCCGTTGGAACTACAGCTGTTAGGTCGCTAGAATCTGCCGCTAGTAGCGGAGGGTTGAAAGCAAAAAAAGAAGACACAGATATTTTTATCTACCCAGGATATGAATTTAAAGTTGTAGATAAAATGATCACTAACTTCCATTTGCCGAAGTCATCACTACTTATGCTAGTTAGCGCTTTTATTGGCAAGGACAGAATGTTTGAAATTTATCAGCATGCTATTGAGAATGAGTACCGATTTTTCTCATATGGTGATGCAATGTTGTTAGACAAGGCTTAATATGATTTATGAAAATGATTTAGTAAGTGTGAAAGTTGAGTCAAGTGAAATCCCTTGGATAAAGGTATTTACTCAGAGAAAGATTAAAGAATTTAGTGAGTGTACGCTAGATGAAAAAACTGAAATTTTTCGCATTATTGATATTGCTGAAAAACTAATGCTTAAGTATTTCAAAGCAGATAAGATCAATATCGCATCATTTGGCAACATGTTGCCTCACGTTCATTGGCATGTAATGGCTCGTTTTGAAAACGATAGTTATTTCCCAGAGCCGATGTGGGGGCAAAAGCAGCGAGAATCTGACTTAGATTTGCC
>CAYOFV010000028.1:0-14321 GCA_964403565.1 uncultured Piscirickettsiaceae bacterium
TCATTCAACAATCCTGTTGGCGCTTGTCAGAGTTGTGGCGGATTAGGTGTAAAAGATATTTTTGATGAAGAGAAAGTTGTTGCTAATCCTGAACTTAGCCTTGCTGATGGAGCAATATATGGTTGGGGCAGGGCGAATGCATATTTTTACCAAACCTTGATGTTAGTTGGTAATTATTATGGTTTTAGCATTGACACACCTTTTGAAGAATTAAGTGATAAGCATAAAAAGATTGTTTTATATGGTAGTGGTGATGATGTTATTGATTTTTCTAAAATAAAAGGCCGTAAAGGTTGGTCAAATAAAGACAAGCCATTTGAAGGGGTTATTCCTAGAATGATGCGCCGTTACGAGGAAAGTGAGATAAAAAGTGTACGAGAAGATCTTTCTCGTTATGTGGTAAGCAAAGAGTGTGAAAGTTGTTCTGGCGATCGATTGAATGAGTCGGCAAGAAATGTATTTATTGGCAATAAAAATATAACTGATATAACCAAATTATCAATTGCAAATATTTATGAATTTTTTAATAATTTAGAGTTAGAAGGCGCAAGAGCAAAAATTGCAGATAAGATTCTAAAGGAAATTATTCAAAGACTGGAATTTTTAATAAATGTTGGGCTTGAGTATTTATCACTTGATCGTAGAGCGAATACTTTGTCTGGAGGTGAGGCACAGAGAATTAGACTTGCATCGCAAATTGGTGCAGGACTTATGGGTGTGCTGTACGTATTAGATGAGCCTTCGATTGGATTACATCAAAGGGATAATCAAAAATTACTAGACACACTAACTTATCTGCGTGACATTGGTAACACTGTAATAGTTGTTGAACATGATGAAGATGCAATTAATCAAGCTGATTATGTAATTGACATTGGCCCTGGAGCTGGAGAACATGGCGGCGAAATTGTGGCTGTTGGTGCTCCTAGTGAAATTAGCAATAACCCAAAATCATTAACTGGAGAATATATTAGTGGCCGAGAAAAAATCTTTGTTCCTAGTAGTCGAAAAACATCTAATAACTGGCTTAAGATTAATTCAGCATATGGCAACAATCTAAATAATGTTAATTTGGAGATACCAGTTGGAGTGTTAACTTGTATAACCGGCGTATCTGGATCGGGTAAATCAACACTTATAAATGATACTTTGTACAAAGTTGCAGCAAGAGAGTTAAATCGTGCGCAAACAGACCCTGCTCCATTTGAATCTATTGAAGGATTGAAGTACTTTGACAAGATTGTAAATATTGATCAAAGTCCAATTGGCAGAACACCAAGATCAAACCCAGCAACTTATACTGGAATATTTTCTCTAGTAAGAGATCTATTCTCTCAAACTCTTGAAGCACGCTCAAGAGGTTATAAATCTGGCAGATTTAGTTTTAATGTTAAAGGTGGCAGATGTGAGGCGTGTAAAGGTGATGGCTTGATAAAAGTTGAAATGCATTTTCTGCCCGATATTTATGTACCTTGTGATGTGTGTGAAGGTCACCGCTACAATCGAGAAACTTTAGAGATTTTTTACAAGGGTAAAACTATTTCTCAAGTGCTAAACATGACTGTGGAGGAAGCTTTAGAATTTTTTGAACCAATGCCAAAAATTAGACAAAAACTACAAACATTAATGGATGTTGGTTTGTCCTATATAACACTTGGGCAAAATGCCACAACACTATCTGGTGGTGAGGCGCAACGTATAAAACTAGCAAAAGAGCTATCCAAAAGTGATACGGGGCAAACTTTATATATTTTGGATGAGCCGACTACAGGGCTGCATTTTCATGATATTAAGCAGTTGTTGTCTGTAATAAATAGACTAAGAGAAAGAGACAATACAATTGTTATTATTGAGCATAATCTAGATGTTATTAAAACAGCAGATTGGATTGTGGATCTAGGGCCAGAAGGTGGTGACAAGGGTGGAAATATTATTGCTAGTGGAACCCCTGAAGATGTAGCAAAGGTAAAAGGATCTTATACTGGAGAATATTTAAAAAGTTACTTGTAGTTTTTGTACTTCTGATATTTTATAATCTTTTATTTTATATTCATACTTTTCGTCACCTTTGTCTTTTTTGATAAGTACTGGTAGATACATATATTTTGACAGATAGTAAACTTCTATTTTGTCGCCACTTTTTTCAGATATATCAACTCTAATTACATTAGTTGGTTTGTTATTAATATCAATTAGTTGATTACTCATTACGCTACATTGATATATATCTAATGACTTACCATCAGCAACTTGGTAATATAGGTTTTTTTCTTTAGGTTTGTTTTTTAAATCAAATGATATTGCTAGAAATAAACTAAGAGGGTCGTTAATATTGGATCCATTTGTAGTCCATTTTTTAACATTAGACTTGGTTTTTGTTGGTTCAGATACTACTGTATTTAGTTTAGAATTTATATCAACAACAAAGTTTTTAACTACATTGTTGTTATCTTGTTCTATGACCTGATATCCGCTACTATCAACCCCGTTAGCATTTAAATTAAAACTTGATTTAGCAGAGATTGAGTAGTTTTTAATCAAACCAACTAATCCAGATGTTTTTGCATTAGCTGTATAAAAATACCCGCCATCTATTTCGTGCAATGTTCTTACTTCTTCAGCAATACTAATTCCATTTATTGACAAACTATATTTTGCAGTATGTGGTTCAAATGCACCAACTTTAGTGACTAATACAAAAATAGAAATAAATACCCAGGCTAGATGCAAATCTCCTCCCCATTTAGAAATGCTTTATTGTTGTTAAATTTTAATTTACCTTGGGTGAATTTGTTAATAACTTCAGGATAAAGTATATGCTCTTCTTTTAGTACTCGAGACCCAAGAATATTGGCATCATCCCCAGGTAATACTTTAACCTTTCTTTGGGCGATGATTGGACCACCATCAAGCTCTGAGGTTACAAAATGAATACTAACACCGTGCTCTTTTTCATTAGTATCGATTGCTCTTTGGTGAGTGTGTAGACCTTGAAATTTTGGTAACAACGAAGGATGGATATTTAGCATTTTACCAAGGTATTTATTGGTAAATTCAGGAGTAAGGATGCGCATAAACCCGGCAAGTATAATTATTCCAGGATTATAACTATCAATAATTTTACTTAGTTCGGAGTCAAATTCTTCTCTAGAGTTAAAATCGTTGTGCTCAATTACATCTGTTTTGATATTGGCTTTTTTTGCTCGCTCAAGACCATATGCATCTGCTTTATTGCTAATAACTGAACTAATATTTAGATCAATCTCTTTAGAATTATCAATGATTGACTGTAGGTTAGAGCCACTACCAGATATTAGCACAACTCCATTCATATGTTTAACAACTAAATAATAACCTGTTCGCCGTTATTGGTAACAATCTCGCCAATAAGCCAGGCATCTTCGCCTAGGTTGTTTAATTGATCAATAGCATCCGCACTTTCACTTGCTGGAACAACAATCACCATACCAACGCCACAGTTAAATACTCGGTACATTTCATTTATATCGATATTTCCACCATTTTGTAAAAATTGAAAAATTTCCGGAAGCTTCCACGAATCACTATCTAGTTTGGCTGCAAGATTGTCTGGCAAAACTCTTGGAATGTTTTCTAATAATCCTCCGCCAGTAATATGCGAAATAGCATGTACTGAGTGTTTTTCAATTAATGCAAGAATTGACTTAACGTAAATTCTTGTTGGTTCAATTAAGGCGTTTAATTGTTCTTCTGCTGGACTAGACTGCTCTAAAACTTTGCGAATAAGTGAATAGCCATTAGAGTGAGGACCAGAAGAACCAAGGGCAATTATATGATCGCCATCTGCTACTTTAGTGCCATCGATAACTTTATCTTTATCGGCTATACCAACACAAAAGCCTGCAAGATCATAATCTTCACCACTATACATGCCAGGCATCTCAGCAGTTTCTCCTCCAATAAGGGCGCATCCTGATTGCTTACAGCCTTCGCCAATGCCAGATATTACAGATGTTGCTAGTTCTGTGTTTAATTTTCCAGTAGCATAATAATCTAAGAAAAATAAAGGCTCAGCACCCTGTACAATTAAATCATTTACACACATTGCCACAAGATCAATTCCGATTGTATCGTGCTTATTAAGCATCTCAGCAACCTTAAGTTTTGTACCAACGCCATCAGTTCCAGAAATTAGAACTGGATTTTTGTATTTATCAATTGGCAATTCGAACATTGCCCCAAAACCACCTAATCCTGCTAGAACCCCATCTCTAGTAGTGGATTTAGCAATAGGTTTTATTTGTTCTATTAAGTCGTTGCCTTTGGTGATATCAACGCCAGAGTCTTGGTAAGTAAGTGATGACATATGGTTTTATAAGTATAATCAATATTTTTTTAATAACAGCAGTCATAAGAAAATGAACTTTTCTAACGTGCCGAATGCGCTTTCAATTTTACGCATTATTTTAACAGTACCGGTGGTTATGACTCTATTAAATCATCAATATTCTTTGGCAATGGCATTGTTTTTTGTCGCAGGCATAACTGATGCACTTGATGGTTGGATTGCCAAGCGTTTTTCGTTTCAAACTAGACTTGGATCTATACTTGACCCATTGGCAGACAAGCTGCTTTTGGTTAGTAGTTTTATAGCCCTATATTTGATTGGATTAATACCATCATGGCTACTTATACTGGTTTTTCTTCGCGATGTTATGATTGTATCTGGTACCGTTGGATGTTTTCTTGGATCTGAAAGTAAAAATGAGTTACTTGCCCCATCTAAGCTTTCAAAACTTAATACAGCGCTACAGATAATTTTGGTTTTATTTTTGGTTGCAGTGCAAATATATCAGGTATCCGAGCAGTGGATAACAATATTTTTTATTATTGTTGGTACTTCAACTGTTCTTAGTGGTGCAGACTATGTTTGGATTTGGATGGAGCGAGTAATTTCACAAGAGAAAAATAAATAATGGATCAGATAAGTCTGCCATTTACTCTTAATTCAAAAATGTTGCTCTCCAATTTTGTTGGCAAGCAAAACAAACAGTTGATTGATTTTATTAATTCATTGTTTGATAATAGTACATCGGTAATTGTTTATGTAAGCGGCGGTAAATCATTAGGTAAAACTCATGTATTACAAGGATGTGCATTTGCAGCATTAGATAAAGGTATGCAGGTTGCTTATATAGACTTTAAACAGGGCGTCCCATCTGCATACATTGAAAATATAGACACTAATGATTGTATATGTATAGACAATATCGATATGGCCAATACTTATGAACAAGAATTATTGTTTGATTTATACAATAGGATAAAAGACACAAGTAAAAAGCTAGTGGTTAGCGCTCAAGATATCCCAAACAATATTAATATATTAAAAGATCTTAAAACTAGATTGTCTTTAGCATTTGTATTTGCTTTAGAGTCTATTAATGATAAGCAAAAACTTGATATATTGAATTCTAAAATTCAAGAAAAAAATATAACAATAAATAAAAAGGTGTTTGAATTTTTATTAAACAACTACTCAAGAGATTTAAGCATTTTGCTTGACACTATAGATTCTTTAGACAAGTCCTCTTTACAACAAAAGAAACCAATAACTATCCCATTTGTAAAACAACAGTTAAAAATTTAACTTTTTTCCCTGAATTTAAATTTGGCTATTTTTGGCATAAGTTTAGAAAAAGGCAAGTTTGAAAAACTTGAATATTTCTCCTTAATTTTTTGAACCAGAATCGATATATCTTTTATTGATTTTTTATCAACACCGGTAATAATTGCTTGTAGTGCTAGCAGTCCACCCATTTTAATTTTTGCTTGTTGCCCAACCGATAGGTTGGGTTGATTGTGAGTATTAAGAGCAAAATTAGAATTTTCTTTTAGTTTTAAGTAAATAGATTCACAATTATTAGATGCCTCATAATTTAAGCATGCACCAAATTCTTTTTCAGCAAAACAATCTTTAGAGCTATGTTGACAAGAACATCTACCGGATAAAATTAAATGTGAAAAAGTACAGTTATAGTGTTGAGTGGGCATAGCAATAGGAGTATTGTGTCATTAATATGTATTAACAGATTATAATATGAGCTTTTATTTTAGTCTTATATATAAGATGAATTACCTGCCAATTTTTATTGATATTAAACAAAAACCTTGCTTAGTTGTAGGCGGTGGAGATATTGCTCTTAGAAAGATAAACCTATTGTTAAAGGCTGATGCTTCTGTAACTTGCGTTAGTCCTGATTGTTGTAGTGGTATTGATAATTTAGCAAAAGACAATAAAATTAATTATATTAATAAAAGTTTTGATAATGATGATGTAACATCTCAGGTACTTATAGTATCTGCAACAGATGATAAAGATTTAAATAAAACAGTATCAGAGTTAGCAAATTCTGCCAATATTCCAGTTAATGTTGTTGACTCTCCAAAGTTATGCTCATTTGTAATGCCATCAATTGTTGATAGATCTCCGATTGTAATTGCTATATCTTCAGCTGGAAGCGCACCAGTTCTAGCTAGACTTATTCGAGCTAAACTTGAAAGTACAATTCCTCATGCTTATGGAAAATTAGCAAAATTAGCAGGTGATTTTAGAGATCAAGTAAAAGCTAAATTTAGCAATATTGAAGATAGAAGATACTTTTGGGAAAAAGTTTTTTCTGGCATTGTTGCTGAGAAGGTCTTTTCTGGCAAAGAGGGTGAAGCGCGAGAAGATTTACAAAATCAACTGGATAATACAACAGATAGTGAAACAGGAGAGGTATATCTAGTAGGCGGAGGTCCTGGAGATCCAGATTTACTTACATTTAAAGCTCTTCGCCTTATGCAACAAGCTGATGTTATTCTTTATGATCGCTTGGTTTCTGATGGGGTAATGGAGCTAGTTAGGCGCGATGCTGAACTAATTTATGTTGGTAAAGAAAGAGATAATCATTCAGTACCACAGGGTGATATTAATCAATTATTAGTTGATCTTGCCAAGCAAGGCAGAAGAGTTTGTCGCTTAAAGGGCGGAGATCCTTTTATATTTGGTCGTGGCGGTGAAGAGATAGAAACTTTAGCTGAAAATGGCGTGCCATTTCAGGTTGTGCCTGGCATTACTGCAGCTTCTGGTTGCTCTACATATTCTGGCATACCTCTTACTCATAGAGATTATTCTCAATCTTGTCGCTTTGTAACTGGACATCTTAAGGACGGAAGTATGAATCTTCCATGGAGTGAGCTAGCAGTTGAACAACAGACTATTGTGTTTTATATGGCACTTAAAGGCGCTAAACATTTGTCAGATAGACTTATATCCCACGGCATGCGAGAAGATATGCCTGTGGCTTTAGTTGAAAAAGGCACAACACCTGATCATAAGGTTTGGACAACAACACTTAGTGAATTGCCAAATGTTGTTGCCACTCAAACAATTCATGCGCCAACACTTATAATTGTTGGCGAGGTAGTTAAGCTTAGAGAAAAATTAAATTGGTATGACGCCTAGTTTTTTAATAACTAAATATGAAAATTGTTCTATTATTATTTTTATCTTTTATTTACTCTAGTGCTATTGCATATGATGCTGAAATAGGTGAAGAAATTAATGAAACTTGTGCAGGGTGTCATGGGGAATTTGGTGAAGGTGGAAAAGACGGAGAATATCCTAGAATAGCAGGACTACCATTCGAATATCTTGTAAATCAATTAGAGTTGTTTAAGGCTAGAGAGCGATTAAATATACCAATGGTTCCTTACACTAAAGAAAGAGAGCTACCAAAAGAAGATATTGTTGATGTATCTGGGTACTTATCAAATATAGAGCTATTGACCAAAATACCACCTATAGACAAAAGCAAAGAATTTAATGCTTATGAGAGATTAAAGTTATCTCAATCAATATTGAATATTCCTAGATTTAATGCAAATTTTGATAAAGGTAAACAGTTATATTTTTCCGATTGCAAGTCGTGTCATGGAAGGGATGGAAATGGCAAAAATAAGAAAGGAATACCTCTTTTGTCAGGACAATACACAAAATATTTAAATAAGCAAATACTAAGCTATAAAAATGGTCAAAGAGTTCATGATGAAGAAGACTTAGAAGATAGTTTGTTTGTTGATTACACGCAAGATGATATAGACAATATTCTTGCTTTTCTAAGTATATTGGATGATTAAATTAGTAAGGATTTTATATAACCTTACTAATTTAATAATAAGTTATTCTTTTAGCCCCGCTGCTTTAAAGATCTTAGCTGCTGGACAAAAACCAGTGAATGCGGATTGAAATAGATTAAAACCTACAAAAAACGTAAGCCATAACCAGCTTGCTTCGGCAAAAATATTTGGCACTGCTAAAATTAAAGAGCCCATAATAAAAATACCTGCCATCGCAGATACAGCGTTATTAATTGTCATTTTATTCCCCTTATGTTTGAAAGCTCACACTTTATCATTATTTAGGTATAATTTCAAATTCTTTTGCGGGAGTGGTGGAATTGGTAGACACGCTGGATTTAGGTTCCAGTGCTTCACGGCGTGAGAGTTCGAGTCTCTCCTTCCGCACCATTCTTAGTTATGAAAACACTTATTCAACACAGTAAAGACATAGATATTGCCAAACAAATATCTAGTGATTTTCAGATTCTATCAACTCATATTCGTCATCAAGTAAATGATACGAATTTGGAAGAGTTAAGAGATAATTTTAAAACTGATTTTAATTTTTTACCAGAAGTTAATATTGATCAAATAAAGCTATTTGTTAGCGATATGGATTCAACTTTAATATCTATAGAGTGTATTGATGAGATTGCAGATTTTGCCAATCTTAAACCACAAGTTGCTGAAATAACCGAAAGGGCCATGCAAGGAGAGCTGGATTTTAACTCGTCTCTTATTGAGAGAGTCTCTCTACTTAAAGGTTTGGAGACTGGGGTTTTAGATAAGGTCTATAACGATAGATTAGAAGTAAATCCTGGTGGCAAGGAACTGATTGATTTTTTAAACTCTAAAAGCATCAAAAGTGCTGTTGTGTCGGGAGGATTCACTTATTTTACCGATAGGCTTGCAAGTGATATTGGCCTTGATTATTCACGTGCAAACACCTTAGGCGTGGATGAGGGTAAATTAACTGGAAAAACACAGGGAAGTATAATTAATGCAACTGCAAAAGCTGAGTTTATTAAAGAGCTTTGCATCAAATACAAACTATCTACAGAGCAAGTAATTGTTGCGGGCGACGGGGCTAATGATTTAGAGATGATGAACATTGCTGGAGTGTCTGTTGCGTATCATGCAAAACCATTAGTTGCAAAGCAAGCAGATATCTCCATCAACTACAAAGGTTTAGATAAAATAATTGATTTGTTTACAGATTAATTATAAATGTTAGTTGAATTAGGACACTTCGCATTAATACTATCGTTAGTGTTTGCATTAATGCAGGCTGTTGTTCCGACAATAGGCTTTATTAATAATAATACTAATTTAAAACAACTGACCAAACCATTTGTTTGGGGTCAGCTTTTTTGGATACTACTTGCGTTTTTAGTTTTAACTTACGCATTCGTGGTTGATGATTTTTCCGTTAAATATGTGGCAAGTAATTCCAATACAGGTTTGCCGTTAATATTTAAAATATCTGCTGTTTGGGGTGCACACGAAGGTTCGTTACTACTTTGGGCGTTAACTCTTACTTCGTGGAGTTTTGCATTATCAATTCTCTCTAAAAGACTACCGAATGACGTACTTAATCATATTCTTATTATTCTAGGTCTTGTAAGTGTTGGCTTTATATCATTCTTATTATTCACTTCAAATCCGTTTGAACGTTTAGCAATTGCCCCTTTAGAGGGCAGAGAACTTAACCCTTTATTACAAGACGTTGGTCTGGCTATTCACCCTCCAATGTTGTATATGGGTTATGTTGGTTTGGCAATACCTTTTGCATTTGTTTTGTCGGCTTTAATAAGAGGACAGCTTGATTCAACTTGGCTTAGGTGGTCACGTCCGTGGACTTTAGTTGCTTGGTCATTTTTAACTTTTGGTATTGTTTTAGGTAGTTGGTGGGCTTATTATGAACTTGGCTGGGGAGGATGGTGGTTCTGGGATCCAGTTGAAAATGCATCATTTATGCCATGGTTGGTTGCTACAGCACTTGTACATTCGCTTAGCGTTAGTGAAAAACGAGGAGCTTTTAAACATTGGAGTGTGCTTTTAGCTATAGGTGGATTCTCATTAAGCTTACTTGGAACATTTTTAGTACGTTCTGGAATTCTTACATCTGTGCATTCTTTTGCGGCCGACCCTGAAAGAGGTTTATTTATTCTTATATTTTTAGTTATAGTTATTGGTGGATCTTTAGGTTTATATGCTTACAGGGCTAGTAAATTGCAAGGTACTAATTCATTCTCATTAGTGTCAAGAGAAACTACACTGCTTATTAACAACATATTATTAGTGGCTGCAATGTTTAGCGTATTTTTAGGTACTTTGTATCCACTGCTATTGGACGCACTGGAACTAGGCAAAATTTCAGTCGGAAGTCCATATTTTGATGCTGTATTTGTACCAATTATGTTGCCAGTTGTTTTGGTTATGGTTGTTGGGCCTTTTTTACGCTGGAAAAAGGATAATATCTCAAGAGCCTTTGGTAACTTAAAGCTTACTTGGATTATTGTATTAGTATTATTTTTAATCAGTGCGTATTTAGCTCCAAATACTTATGTAATGCTAGCTAGTTTTGTGTTTATTTGGATAGTTGCTCACTCTATTGCATTATTTATTGACAGATATAAAAAATCTGGAAAATTTCCTTTGGCGTTTATAGGTATGTTGGTGGCACATGTTGGTATTGGTGTGTTTGTTTTAGGTGCCACAGTTACAACACAATACGGTATAGAGAAAGATATTAAGATGGATGTTAAACAATCTATTGAAGTTGATGAGTACAGATTTGTATTTAATGGAGTATCGACATTTGCTAAAGATAATTACACCGGATATAAAGGTTTTGTAGATGTGTTTAGTAATGACAACAAAATTGTAAGCCTATCACCTGAGAAGCGAAACTACCAATCAGGTATGCCAATGACTGAAGCGGCAATTGATCCGTCTTTGTATCGTGATATATATGTTGCACTTGGAGAGCCGTTAGAAAACGGAGCTTGGAGTTTAAGAATATATTACAAACCTCTTGTACGTTTAATCTGGCTAGGAGGAATATTTATTTCACTTGGAGCGTTGATAGCTGCTTTTGATCGTCGTTATAGATTGAGGGTTAAGTCATGAGTATGTATTTGTATTTTGCATTAATGGTTGTGATATCGATAGCTTGGATTCTATATTTTATTTATAGACCAGTTAAGGCAAATGATGTAAATTTAGAAAAATCTAATGTCAGCATTGGCAAGCAAAAAATCTCAGAACTTGAGCAAGATCTCAAGCAGGGATTAATAGATAAAAGTGAATTTAATAGCGCTAAAGAAGAAATTTCAGCTACTTTAGCAGTAGAGTTAGAAGAGCATGATCAAGAGATAAACAATAGTGGCGTTGGTACTTTAACTACGGTTTCTATATTTGCATTTTTGGCATTATTATCTTTTGGCACATATCAGTATCTAGCACCAGAGTTTGATATTAACAAACCACCTCAAGCAAGATCTGCTCCACCTAGTCTTGAACAGAGTGCGGAAAAAATTAAAGAACATTTGAAAAATAACCCAAATGATTATGAGGCCTACCAAATACTAGGGCTTACTTATTTTGAGATGGGCAAGTTGAATGAGTCTACAAACGCATATGAAAAAGCTTATCAAATAAACCCCAAAGATCCAAGATTGTTGGTTGAATATGCCTCAACTATTGTGACTATGAATGGAAATAGGTTTGATACTAGATCTGCAAAGCTTATTAAAGAAGCCCTAGATATTGAGCCAGATGCACCAGATGCGCTTTATCTATCTGGAATGTTTGCTGTAAGTGTAAAAGATTTTTCTTTGGCTAAAACTTTATGGAACAAGGCATTGTCAGCTTTGGAAAAAGACTCCCCAGACTATCAGGCAATTCTATCTATGTTAAATGAGTTGAGTCAAATTGAGGCTGTAGGTGTTAATAATACTGTTGAGGTTATAGTTAATATAGATGAAAGCATTATTAGCACTAGAGCCGATGATTTTATTATGGTTTACCTTAAGAGCGCACAAGGAAGACCGATGCCAATTGCCATTAAAAAATTAAAATTAAATAAATTTACTGGTAGTGTTGTATTAAGTAATAAAGACTCTGTTATGTCTAATACTAATTTATCAAACTTTGATAAAGTTGTAGCTGTTGTACGCATTAGTGCTAGTGGGTCTGCCATTAAGCAAGATGGAGATCTTCAGGTTGAAAGTGATATTATTAGTGTGGTTGACAATCCAAGTGTGTCATTACATTTAAAGTAGATTTATGGAAAGTACAATCCAACTTGCAAAAGCGTTAATCAATAAAGCTTCGATAACACCTAAAGATAACGGGTGTCAGGAGTTTATGACTTCAAGACTAGAGGGAATAGGCTTTAATATAGAGAATCTAAAATTTGGCGAAGTAGATAATTTTTGGGCAAGTAGGGGCTCTACATCTCCAGTTTTTGTTTTTGCTGGGCATACAGATGTGGTTCCTGTAGGTGATAAATCTAATTGGAATACAGATCCATTTGTTGCAACTGAAAAAGACGGCATGCTTTATGGAAGAGGTGCAGCAGATATGAAGGGCTCTCTTGCTGCTATGTTAAGTGCGACTGATAAGTTTGTAAAAGACTATCCGGATCATAAAGGCACAATAGGTTATTTAATTACCTCTGATGAAGAGGGTGTGGCAATTGATGGTACAGTAAAGGTTTGTGAGTACTTAAAAGAGACTAATCAGAATGTAGATTACTCTTTAGTGTGTGAGCCATCATCAAACCAAGAACTTGGAGATGTAATAAAAAACGGTCGTAGAGGGTCGTTAAATGGTCGTCTTAAAGTGCATGGCAAGCAGGGTCATATTGCTTATCCGCATTTAGCTAACAACCCGATACATATAGTTACACCTGTACTTGATGAATTAGTTGCCAAAAAGTGGGATGATGGCAATGAGTTTTTTCCAGCTACAAGTTTTCAGATATCAAACATTAACTCTGGAACTGGAGCAACCAATGTAATACCTGGAGATATTGATATTGTATTTAATTTTCGATATTCAACAGAGTCTACCCACGAAGGTTTGCAGCAAAAAGTTATAGATATCTTAGATAAGTATAATATTACTTATGATCTAGATTGGGAGCACTCTGGTTATCCATTTATTACCGGAAAAGGTGATTTGGTAGATGCTTGTATAAAGGCAATTAAAAAAGTTAAAAATATTGATACAGAATTATCAACTTCTGGTGGCACTTCTGATGGTAGGTTTATAGCTCCAATATTAAACGCACAGGTGGTAGAGCTTGGACCGTTGAATGCAACAATTCATCAAATAAATGAATGTGTAAGCACGCAAGATCTTGAAGATTTGAGTGATATTTATTACCAAGTGTTAAAAAATTTATTAACTTGAGACCTTTGCATAAATAGATCGAAATTTCATGCGTTTTGATGTGATTACAATTTTTCCTGAAATGTTCTCAGCCATAAAGGATGAGGGTGTGGTTGCAAGAGCAGAAAAACAGTCTCTGCTTTCCATTAATACATGGCAGCTTAGAGATTTTAGTGATAATAAATACAAAAATATAGATGACAAGCCCTATGGTGGTGGTGCGGGCATGGTTATGCAAGTCAAGCCTATCCGAAATTGTTTAAAAAGTATTAAGCAAAAATCACCAAAAACCAAAGTTATTTACCTTTCTCCACAAGGGCAAAAATTAACTCACAAACTTGCTGTAGAGCTATCCAAACTAGATGCAATAACACTTTTATGTGGGCGTTATGAAGGTGTTGATGAAAGAGTAATAGAGGCTGATGTTGATATGGAAATATCAATTGGTGATTATGTGCTTAGTGGAGGTGAGTTGCCAGCAATGGTGCTTATAGACTCAATTTCAAGACAATTGCCAAATGTTCTTGGAAATTCTCAGTCGCTTAATGATTCTTTTGTTAATGGAATTTTAGACTTTCCTCACTATACAAGACCAGAGGAGATTGACGGACAGAAAGTCCCTGAAGTATTATTAAGCGGACATCAGGCCAATATCGATTCTTGGAGAGACAAAAAGTCGTTAGAAAAAACCAAACAAAAGCGTAAAGACTTAATAAAAGATACCTTTACATAAATATGAATAATCATCAAAACACCATCTCCTACCAACTTGAGTA